>NZ_MWQG01000041.1:0-24426 GCF_002210365.1 Fibrobacter sp. UWH1 | reverse complement strand
CCAAGAAATTTCTTGGGCCGTCACTAAGCACATCTCCGATTCCTTCAATCTTCTCGAGAGCCTCTCGGGTTCTCGCTTCCGTCCGTTTCAGCGTTTCGGCTGTCTCGTTCGGAGGTGAGGCCAATTATAGAATTTTCTGGATGAATGTCAAGGGAAAAATCTAAAAAAAATCACATTTTTTCGCATTTTTCGCATAAACACTAGATTTTCCTCATTAAATCAACATTCTGTCAACAGAAATCTTTTGACAGCCTACGCAGCGGCACCATAATCCGGGCCAAACTTAGGCGCAATCAAAGCCCTTAACCTATCCATGTAGACGTAGGCCATGGCTCGGGTAACCTGCATACGCTCGGCAATCTGTTCCATTGCCTTCTTTTCGCAGCAGCATTCAAGGTAAAGATTCATGAATTCCAGCAGACGGACATCGCCGCTCTTGATGACTTCCTGGCGAATCTTTTCGACCAGGTCCATGATTTCGCAGGATTCTACCGGATGAGCTTCTGCATCGCACATGGAGTCGGACTTACTGGCGTAGTAATCATCTACGAAGGAATCGTAGTCAGACTGCAACAGAACACAGTAATCGCCATTGCCGTCCACACCATCGTTCAGACGCTGTCCGACCATGACAAGGCGATCGTTCTGGCGGTCGCGAGTCCAGTCCATGGCTCGATGACGCAAGTCGTTTACGGCATAGGCGCCAAAGGGTACTCCCTGAGTAGCATCGAAACGGCGTACAGCATCCCTGAATGCAGTGTAGATGTCGCTGGATGCATCTTCAAAAGAGCGGCCATTGTAGTTAAAGTCGTAACCGAACTTTGCCGGATACAGACCATCCTGGCTGTAACGGTGAACCGTTTCCAGCGTATCCTTCATGGAGCAGAAAAGACTGCTGCATGCGCCATCGTTACCGGACTGAGCCTGTTCAAGCCAGTCCTGCTGCTTTGCGGTCCAAGTGTAGACCTGATTGTTTTTCATGTTGACTCCCTTCCTAGAAACATTATTTGCCATGCCGATTCCCTCTTATTTGGTTGTAGCGAAAACCATTGCAAAAGACCATTGCGAACGCAATCGCAAAAGCCGAGATTTAACGCATACACTGCGCCGCACCCTGCCGGGCACCCCTCTAAAAAAATGTCTTGCTTGTTATGTGGTTCTATCTCTCATCACGTTAAAATATAGCAAAAGACGGCTGTCATAATATGACATTTTGCCATTCCCCTGAAATTTTTATTTAACATGTTGGATGCTCCCAATTTAGTCGTGCAAGCATTATATCGTCAGCTGAAAAAAAATTGTCAAACATTTTTTCAAAAAAATTTGACGTTTTTTTTGACTCAATTCATCCCTTAAAAAAAACGCCGATGAGACTTGCCCATAAAATGGGAAAGTCAACCGAGACGAGCGAAACGCAAACATTTATGTTTGCACTTCCGAGCCGACGAGACTTGCCTGTGAAACAGGAAAGTCCCCCGCATCAGCGAAGGACTTCTTGTGCTTAAAGTTTCGATTGTAGAGTTTCTTGTTCTTGATGACTCTGGTGCGGAGCGTCGCCCCGTTGCAGGAGCCATCGATTCGAAGGGATCGCATCGCCGCGGATTCCATTGCGGACTCGGAGGCGGATCCCCTGGCGTTGCCGACGATCGTCAGCTTTTCTTTCTTTGCCATAATGATCTCCTTGGTCTACAATCTAGAATTTCGAAAGGCAAAATTCAAGTGCAGCCGGGGAGCTACATTACTGGCCATCTTCGCAAGTAGAGACAACCGCCATGTAAGACATCTCGATGCTTGCTTCTTTAGTCATATTGTAGAAAGAGTAGGACTTTTCATCGCGCTTGACATTGCAGCCAGAATCCGTGGTGGTCAGCACCAGTTTTTCACCTTCGACGGTATATACATACTGCATATCATCGCCAAAGGAATCCTTACGAATAAACTTCCATGTACCGAAATCATCCTTGGAAATGGATTCGCAAGCATTTACAGATTTTTCTACGGTAAAGCAGTTGCCACCGGCAGATGTACCGGAAGAGGAATCGTCACCGCAGGCGACAAACATCGAAGAAGCCAGAAGAGTTCCGAGTAAAATAACCTTTTTCATTTTTTTCGCCTATTGAAATTTTAGAACTTAAAGTTAAAAAACTATATTCAACTGTATGAAATTCGCCCTTGGACATTTCGTACTTTTAACCATTTTCGTCAACGCATTTTTCGGTTGCAGCACCCCTACCGTCAGCAGCTCCGACGACGATGAAGATTACAGTTCATCAGAAATCCGATTCAGTTCATCACGCGCCTTTTCCAGTTCTTCGGAAGACGTTTCAAGTTCCGCAGAGGCCGCGTCAAGTTCGTCACTGACTCAGTCAAGTTCATCGCAGTTTTCATCAGGCAACTCAGAAAAAAAGCTCACCATTTACGAGGCCGTCAAGGAGTCCGGCGTTTACACCAGCAGGGATTCCGTGGGGGCCTACATCTGCAAGTTCGACAAGCTGCCTAAAAATTATGTGGGCAAGAACGAGGGGCAAGAACTTTACGAAAGTTCCACAGGAAACACTTTCAGCAAATGGAATTTCAACCCCTGGAAAACCCTGGGTGTCATGATCGGCGGCGACAGTTTCGGCAACAGGGAAAAATTGCTACCCGACGGAACCTACCGCGAAGCCGACGTGGATTACGGCAATGTCCAGAGCCGCGGCACAAAACGACTTGTCTATCAAACCGGTTGCATCATCTATTACACGGCCGACCACTACGAAAGTTACAAGCTCCTGGAATTCAGATAATCCGCTGTAATATGTTGTATGCTATGTAAGGAAATAGGGTCGAACTCAACAGGACTATACCTAAAACTAGCTTCCAGGCGTTCGGTCTATAAATCAAGTATAACAACAATATTAGCGGTACAAAATTCCCCAACCCAAAAGCATCGTCGGTTTTATTAGCAATTTTAGCGACGATGCCTGAACGCATGCACCTGTGCAGGAATTTTTCCACGGGCCCCTCATCCAATATGGGAATTTCAAACACTTTTTTATATTTTGAATCGATGTTTTCCATAAGTCAGATTTCAGTTCGAATTTTTGCAGGTGCCGCCTTCAAGGTACTGGGTTTTGCGGGCTGGAAAAAGCAGACTATAAAAAGGAACTTGGAATATGTTTCACAGGGAACGTGGATGTCCGGCGAAAAGCTGGAAGCGGAAAATCTCTACAAGAAAATGCTGCGGAACTTGACCTGGCACGTAGGGGAGTTGCTGTTCTGTTTTGACGTCTACAAGAAACTGCCCGAGGACTGCGGGGCGTATCCGTTTTCTGCAGGCGGAAAAATTTTCGAGCTGGCAGAAGGGGCGGCGGGCACCATCGAAAAGATGCGGCGGGGCGGAATTTTTCTGACGGCACACTACGGAAACTACGAAGCTAGCGGGGCATGGCTCTGTGCGCTGGGCGTTCCGCTGAAGGCCAGCTTTATTCCGCTGAAACCGAAATGGCTGAACCGTTTCGTGTACGAAAAAGTGCGGTGCGTCCGCGGGCGGCCCTATTCCATCGACGCCAAAAATCCGCGGGAATTTTTAGACCAGCTGGACGGAAAGGCGCCAGACTGCGGCGGGAAAAAACAACTGTTCTGTCTGCTGGCGGATCAGGATAGCCGAATCGGCAGCGCCATGGACGGAACCTTCTTGGGGCGGCCCGCCAAAATAAATCCGCTTCCTGATTTTCTGCTGAGGCACCGCCCGAACACTCCCGTATTTTTCTGCTGGATCCAGGAGCAAGGAAACAGAAAAATTCTGCATGCGGTGGAAGCACAAGAACCGAATGAGACGCAGAGGGACATGCAGAAAGAGATGCTGAAACAAGTTCAGCATGACGTGAATCAGCACAACATGGACCAACGCGGCTTGGACCAACACGGCTCAAAACAGCGTGATGAAAAAATTTCCATCGTAGACGGAGCGTACCGCGCCTGGCTCGAAGAACGGATCCGTGAAAATCCCGCCCTGTGGTATGGCTGGACCCACCGGCGTTTCCGCAGTACCCGTCCCGAAATTTACCGCTGAACTTTTTTGCGGAAAAAAGACGTTCTCCTTTAAATTATTTTCTTTTTCAAAAACCTGTTTGATCGTCATATAAGAAATCCCCGGAGCTTTGTTAAGTTCCGGGGATTTTTCAGTCACCAATTTTTTTATTACTTGAATTCGTAAATCTTGGAAGCGTAAGCCGTTTCACCGCTGCGCATCAACACGGCCACCTTGACAATCTTGGACTTGCCGCGGGGAATTCTCATCTTGACCTTGTAGCCAATGCCCACGGTAGAAGCCACCTGCTCGGCCTCGAAATTTTCGCCGTCTACAGAGACGATAACTTCTTCCACCTGGGCGACGTCGTTACCGGCCACATCCAGCAAGTCGAATTCCAGTTCCGGATAGATGGCTGCGCCCTGGGAAACCTTGCGCTTGACAATTTCGCGATTGCCGCCGCGGATGTCGATCTGCACGTTGGTCACCGGGTAGCACTTCAGCATCTGCTCCACAGTCCCGGCAGCCGTCGTGGCGGAATCCACATTTTCGGCAACCACCTTGTACACATGATCACCCGGCACAAGAGTGAAGGTGCTGGAACCGTCCTTTTCCATGTTGGTCTTCTGAATGAGGCTGTCACCCAGGAAGACAGAAACGGAACCGGAGTTGTCATTAAATCCGCTAGTGGCAAAAACGGCAAAGCACTTGCCTTCGTCGGATTCCAGAAGTCGAACGGTGCGGTCCACGCGATAGGTGAACGCAATTCGACCGCATTCAAAATCGGCACCGTCCACACTGCAGTTCAGCAGGTACTTCTTATCGCCGAAGGAACCTCTAATCCAGCTGGGGGTGAAATGCAACTTGTGACCCTTGGACTCAAAACTTTCGGAACCGAGAGACACTCGGACGCCGGCAGTACAGGTGACGCCGATATCGATACTGTCTGCGCTGACAAGAGCGGGCAGCGAATCGATGATACAATTATACTTGGATTTCAGATCCTCGTTACGGACTTCGATCTTCTGGTCCAGCTCCTGGGCCTGGGCCTGAATGGCTTCGTCAGACTTCGTGGTGTCATCAAGGACTTCGCCCAGCTTTTTCACAAATTCGGGATCGCTTGCATTTTTTGCTTCTACCACGACAGCAGGCTTATCCTTACGGAAGGCCACAAACTGATTTGCCTTGACAGGAATTTCCTGGCCATTATTTTCCATGACCATTTCGCCGGAGTTCAAGGCGCCGTAGGGCTGACCTGCTTCGGTCATGCCGAGGGTACCGTCGGTACCGCGGATCGATGCGGTTGCCGTTCCGGTCCTAAACTTGAAGACACTGTTGCCTTTCTGCTTCTGGGCATCGAAGCGGATCATACCCTTCTTGATGCTGATGTCAGAAACTCGTGAATCCTTGTCGAACAGAAGTTCGTTGAATTCCACCAGCGCATTTTCGCCGATAGCGATCATACTTCCATCTAAAAGGGAAATCTGCGCCCCGGACTCGGTGTAGGTCCGGATCATGTAACCGTCCAGAACCTTGGCACCCACTCGGAGGGCGGCCCAGTTGTTCTTACCCTGCTTCTGGTAAGACACATCGCCAAGAACAGAACGGACCTTGCCACCCTGGGTAGCAGCCATGGCCACCATGGCGCAGGTCAATGCGAAAACTGCAGAAAACTTTAAACTCTTCATTCCAAGCCTCTTTTTAGAAACTTCATCAAACATATAATATATATGTGGAATTAGCAAATGTATAAAATCACACTTTTGTTTTTTCGTCAGCGGATTCCGACTCCAGCTTGCGTTGCCAGAGCACCTGGTCCACCTTGGCCATCAATTTTTCTTCTTGATAAATGTCAAACAGGGCCTGCTCCTCTTTAATGAAGGCAGCAAAAGATTTCATATAGCAAAGCAGCGACGCCACCGAGAAGGCCACCGCCAAAAATCCCGAGATGCTGGTATCGCGAATGAAACCGATAGCGGCAGCCAAAACGGTCATGATCGCAAAACCGTTTACGAAGTTCTTGTCAACCGGACTGACCTTGGAAAGAATTTCAGCCACCGTCTTGGAAGAAGACTGCCGGCGACTTTCCAGCGCGGATTCAGTCTGCATTACCAGATCCTTGAAGATGAAATAATGGATCAGAAATCCGACGTACGGGATGCTACTACAAATGACGGCACCCCATGGAGAAAACTTGCTCATGGCCACCAGGCGCAAATTCTTTTCGGCGCGAAACAACCAGAGCAACCAGAAAAACTGAAAGATACTCCAGACCAGGAGCATGACAAATCCGGAAAAAGCCATGACGATGATATAGTACATGAAATTCATGGCCGCGCCAATGTCAGGACTTTCGGAGGAGAACTGCTGCATCGAATAACCGCTGGCCGTCAACTGGTGCGTAACAATCAGTCCCAGTATACAAATCAGGACAACCGCTACCAGATTGACCTTCATCCAGAAGAGGCTTCGAGTTCCGCGAGACTTGTTGCTTTCCATAAAATTCCTTTGGCTTACCTTTCCCCAAAAAATACAATTTTTGAGGGTTTTATTTTTTACGCAATCCGAAGCGCATACTTTTAAACAAGAAGTTTTACTATACTGTTGATAAATAGAGGATAAATGTTTAAATAATGTGAATAGAAAGTTCATCCCGTTTTTAGGATATTTCCAAATCCAACAAGATATTCACAAAAATATCGTCATTGTACCTGTTGATAAATCGAAGCTTTTTATCCGTTTGTAAAATGAAAAAACCGTAACTTATTGCCAAATAACGATGTTTCACGTGAAACAGGTGTGAATAGATTAAAAATTGTCCAACGCAACTTTCAACATAATTTTTTTAAATGTTGACAGTTTTATCCACAATTTACCCATAACAGGACTTATTCATCGCAGGGTGTTAATTAATTGTTTACATTCTATCAACAGGATAAAACGAAAAAGGCCGGCTTTCGCCGACCGATTTTCACAATTTAAGCAGCCTAAAAGGCAATCAAACTAGAACTTTACCACCTTGGGAGCCGCAGTGAAACTGCAGAACACAGCCTCGGCGTCCTTGAAGTAAAGCACCTGAGTGTTGGGATCTTCGGCCTTGTACATGGCCTTCAGTTCTGGATAGGCGTCCAGCATATGGACCTTGGGTTCCAGGCGATCGTCTTCTACCAGGGTACCGCTAAGACGGAGCCACTGGTTTCCAGCCTTGTTCATGGCACAGAGCTGAACCTTGGGGTTGGCGGCAATCTGCTTGGAAACATTTTTGGACTTGCCAGTCTGAATGTACAGCTTACCTTCAAAAATTTCGGCGGTACCGAAGGGACGAACCTTGGGCTGATCGCCATCGACAGTTGCCAGAAAATAGGCGCCACATTCCTTGAGAAACTTTACTACTTCTTCCATAATTTTTAGGTCGGCCATTGCATGGCCTTAAGGTGTGAGGTTGTTGGGACGCATCCGAAGGATGCGTTGAGGTTTAAAATACTTGGCGTTCTGCCCCCTAGTGTCATGCTGAGCATAACATAGTGGAGCGAAGCATCCAGTCTTTTTGTATTTACTACACTAATATATATATGTTGTGGAATTTCCGCCATTAAATTTGAAAAACAACATTATTTTTCTAGGTACAATTACCACAAAAACTCCTCTTACTATATTATATAGTATTGAAAGCGCAAGGCGCCATTATATAGCTCAAAGGGAGCGCAAGCGACCGACCTCATACCTCAAAGCGGCAAAGCCGCGACCTCGCACCTAATATGCAAATCCGTAAAGCTACTCCAGATGATTTTCCCCAGATGCTCCCCATTTTCCGCGAAGTGATTGAAGGGGGCGACACCTACGATTTCGAGGAAACCGCCAGCGACCAGGACGCATTCGACTACTGGTTCGGCAAGGGCGTAAACAGCTGGGTCATGGAAGAATCCGCTTCGGACGCAGGCAAGGATAGTGCAGGCACCAAGATCCTCGGCTACTACAAGATCATCCAGAACCACCGTGGCCGAGGCAGCCATGTGGCCAACGCTTCCTTCATGGTTTCCAGCGCCGCCCGCGGAAAAGGCATCGGTCGCAAGATGGGGGAGGACTGTATCCGAATGGCTCGCGAAATGGGATTCAAGGCAATCCAATTTAACTTCGTCATCAGCACCAACGAACCGGCCATGCACCTGTGGAAGAGCCTAGGCTTCAAGGAACTTTGCCGACTGCCCGGAGCCTTCAACCACAAGAAGCTGGGTTTCGTGGATGCAGTAATCTTCTTTATGGAACTGTAGAATATCCACAATATAACGGGGATTATATGAGGAAAACCATCCTATTGTTAATAACTTTGGCATTTTTCACCCAAGCACAAGCCTTAAACTGCGTAGAAGCCATGTTTAAAGCCATTCAGACTGATATGTACATTCCCGGAGAATACGTTCTGGATAGTTTATACAGATCTTACTCGGATAAACAGGCTCCCTGGTCAAAAAAGATGTACTATACAGACGATCTTCCGGACAGCACCATCATCTACAGTGGTTCCGAATACAGAAAGGTAATCCACAACTATACCCAGGAAAAATCCAAAGACGGAGAAATATCCGTTATCACCATTAGGAAAGATGGCAAACTTTACAAGACAGTAAAATTCTATTCCACTGCTGATTCCATAAGTTACGATATCACCACCGAGTACGAAGACGGTCCCGAAAAGGAAGTTGGCTACCTTTCACTCCGTAATGATACCTTATTTTTTAAAGAAGATTTCTACTACCTGGATTCTACAAGCAAGAACGTGTGTTACCTGGGAACGCCAGAAAGAGAAAACTTTGTAAAACTGACTCTTGATGTTAGTGACAATACAATCCACCTGCTTCAAGAAAGCACCTACAGCAACACTGACATGTTTTTGATCAGCAAAAGTCAGGAAGGCGCGACCATTGTTATAGGCATTCGCCCCACGGTAAAGGCCAAAAAATTCCAATACTTTGACTTGAAAGGCAGACCTGCAAAAAACAGTCGCTCAATACTGGCTCCTAGAGCACTCCCATAATTTTTTCAAAAAAAAATTCACTTTTTCCTATTGACTCGTCCCTTAGGGCCGGGTCTATATTTGTATAGTCGCCTGACGAGGTGGCAGAAAAGTGATCACAAAAGAGCGGGTCGCGAACCGCAATTTTTTATGAACAAATGCAGCGCCTGGGTTGCAAGTGTTCTCCCACCGGTTACTGCTTTACCATCGAACACGACAAGGAATACAAACACGAGAACGTGGATATTGAGTACTGCGAACAGGTGGAGGAAATGCTTGAAGACTCCGACATTGTCCAGTTCAAGAAGATGCCTGCCGTGAAAACCGCCCTCTGCATGAAGCACCTTGGACCCTACGATCGGTTCTACCAGTCCTACACCGAGATGTTCAAGTACATCGAAGAGAACGGGTACAAGATTGTGGGTGACCTCCGCTGCGTTTATGTGGACGGTGCCTGGAATCAGGACGACCCCGAAAAGTGGCTCACCATTATCCAGGTCCCGGTGGAACGTTAGTGTCATTCTGAGCGAAGTCGAAAAACTTAAACAGGTCCTTGGCATTAAAAATGTCAAGGACTTTTTTATACTCTACGAACGTTTCACGTGAAACGTTTGCAAACCTAGGATGCGGCAGAGAATTTATTCTCTGACTAGTGTGCGTAGCACACCAACATCCGTAGGTTGAACATTCTTCGCCAACATTGTTTTTATGCATCTCCGCCTTGGGAACCATAGAACCCTTTTCTATATTAATCCTCAACATCAATTCACAGCGGCATTAATATTTGACCGCAGGACAGTTCGAAAACCATCCTGTCTATAAACAAAACTAGGTACCTCATGTATAGAATCTCGAAGCGCTTCGAAATTTCTGGAGCACATAAGCTGGCACTCTCCTACGAAAGCAAGTGTCAAAATCTTCACGGACATAACTGGATCATTACCGTTCATTGCCAGTCCAAGACTTTAAACTCTGACGGTATGGTCATCGATTTCAAGACTGCCAAGGAGACCATCTCCCGACAGCTGGACCACAAGTACATAAACGATGTGGTAGACTTCAATCCTACCGCCGAAAACATCGCCAAGTGGATCTGCGACCAGATTCCCCATTGCTATAAAGTGATCGTCCAGGAAAGCGAAGGCAATATCGCCGAATATGAAGTTGACTAAGATGTACTTCAGTGCATTGAGGTCGCTTCGCTTTGAGGTCGATGCTTCGCATCTAGAGGTATGAGGTATTGTAATTACAATTGCCTCTAGGCGCATAGCGCCGACCTCATGCCTCGAGCACCGAAGGTGCGTCCCCCATGCCTGACTACTGTCAACTTCCTACTATCTACTAACTCATGAAAATCTCTGAAATATTCCTCAGCATAGAGGGTGAGGGTATCCGCACAGGCGCCCCCGCCGTCTTTATCCGTCTGTTCGGATGCAACCTCCGCTGCTCCTATTGCGACTCCATGTATGCGGTGGAAGGGGGCGACTTCCAGGAAATGACCCCAGTGGAAGTGTTGGAAAAGGTCAAGTCCTTCAACACTCAGTTCGTCACCCTGACGGGAGGGGAGCCACTTATCCACAAAGATGTGGAAGTTTTATTGAAAATGTTGGACGATTACGGCTTCGAAGTGAATATCGAGACCAACGGAACCCAAACCAAACCTACTAGCCTAAAGAACATCTTCTGCACTATGGACTGGAAGAGTATCTCCAGCGGAATGCAGCCCCGAATGAAAATGGAGAACATGATGACCTTGGGGGAGAAGGATGTCCTGAAGTTTGTGGTGGGCACAGAGGAGGATCTTCTGGATGCCGCCCGGGTCATCGAGGCTATGGAAGGGAGGTTCACCGATCTCAGAAAAAGGCTCCCCACATTCTATGTTTCCCCCATCTTCGGGACAATGAAGTACGAGGATATGGTGAACTGGATTTTAGGGAACGAGGTGATGCGACGGAATAACGTCCGCTTCCAGGTACAGCTCCATAAGATTATCTGGAACCCGGAAGCTAGGGGAGTTTAGCCGATTCGAAGCACCCTATTATTTATATATTAACCCTATGAAAATAGATCACGTTGCCATTTGGGTCAAAGACATCGAGAAAGTTTGCGCCTTCTATGAAAAGTATCTGGAAGCTACGATTCATCCAGAATACCATAATCCTGCCAAGGATTTCACCAGCAGGTTCCTTACTTTTGATGGAGGCGCCCGCATTGAGGTAATGCACCGGAACGACATCGAATCTTCAATACCCAATCCACATTCAGGATGGTGTCATGTGGCAATATCCCTAGGGTCCAAGGATATGGTAGACAAGTTGACCGCCCAGATGGAAGCCGATGGCATTACCATTATAGGGCAGCCTCGAACGACGGGGGATGGATACTACGAAAGTGTGGTTCAAGATCCCGAAGGCAATCTAGTAGAACTGACCGTATAAATAATTTTCTACTTCTCTCGCAAAGTGGATAACTCACCCCGACGTTGGCTTGCTCCGCATGCTACACCCTGCATGTTGGCGCTTGCATAATCAGAATTATTACATCGGGAGCAAGCTCCCCGCCGCGGCACTCGTCATCGCAGGTTGGCATGCTTCGCATGCAACACCCTGCATGTTGGGACTAATGTCTTCGACATTAGTCCTACACCCATCGGGTGTCAAATGAAAATATGCAAGCATATTTTCGCTTTCCACCCTCGGTTGTGTTCCACGTGAAACATTTTGTATATTCTTTGGTATGAAACAGTATATCGTCGATGCATTTTCCGATACCTTATTCCATGGTAACCAGGCAGCAATTTGTATTCTGGACAAATGGCCGGAAGTTTCACTAATGCATAACATTGCATTCGAAAACAATTTCTCCGAGACAGCCTTTGTGGTAAAAACCGGGAATGACGAAAGCATCCCCAAGTATCACCTTCGCTGGTTTACCCCTAGCGATGAGGTTGATCTTTGCGGCCATGCTACTCTAGCCACCGCATTCGTACTTTTCAACTTTTATGAACAGACGACTCAAAAAATCATATTCGAGACAATGAGTGGCCAGTTAACAGTCAACAAGAACGGGGATCTTTATGAAATGAATTTCCCGGTTTATGACCTGAAGCCCATCCCCGTTACAGATGAAATGGAAGCCGCCCTGGGTGCAAGGCCCTCGGAAGCCTACATGGGTCGCGACATGCTCTGCGTCTTTGACTTCGAGGACACCATCGAAAACATGAAGCCGGACTTTGACAAGGTGAAGGAATTGCCAGGTCTTCTTGTTCATGTTACCGCTAAAGGCACCAAGGAAGACTGCGTCTCCAGAAGTTTCGGCCCCCGAATTGCCATTAACGAGGATCCGGTTTGCGGATCTGGACATTGCCACATCGCTCCTTATTGGAGTGGCGAGATGAACAAGCCAGAGATTATTGCAAGGCAGGCTTCCCGAAGGGGAGGCACTCTCTACTGCAAAATCGAGGGCGAAAGAATGACCCTGGCAGGGAAAGCAACCCTCTATTCAGTAAGTGAATTAAACTGCTAAAAAAAATCCCCGAGGCAATCGCCCCGGGGATTTTCCAACCATAGGTGAACCGTATGACTAGTACGGGAGGGTAACCAGCCCTCATTTGTTATATCGGCACCTCTAAAGGAATTGTCAAAAGAAAAAATCACTTTTTTGGGTACAAATCTTGCGGGGAACTTTTTCTATATTGGCACTTGCAAAAGCAGAATGACATCAACATAGGAGGTTATATGAAGAAGATCTTTCTTTTAGTCGCATCTTTTGTTTTTTCTGCACATGCCATTAACTGCATAGAAGCATTTTCAATTTCTAATTATGGTGGATCAAAAAAATTTGATAATACATATACCTTAGACAGCACTCAGTCCATAAATGGAAGCGATCTAAGTGGTTTCTACTATGCTCATACCACATTTAATCGTGATAAAAATGGCGCTATAGAAAGCGCAACAAGATGCACTGATGAATGCAATACTCTCTCATACAAAGAAGTCATCACACAAAACGATGCCGATAATTCCATCACCACAAATACGTACATAGACAACCATTTAACTGCGTCTGAGACATATTTCACTGAAAAGGATTCCACAGTAACAATCCAATACTCCAAAACGGATGATAATATGGAAGCCATGTTCACTTATTATACAGTTAACGATACCATCTATGGACTGCAATACTTTTATGATGTATATAAAGGTGAATTTGAATTAATGAACAGATATTACATAGCCTTAGATTCTATTGACAACAGCAGGTGCTACGAATACAGCCCAAAGAATGAACCAATGTCCAAATACTGGATTGAAACAACTGACAGTTCAATGACTTTTTTCTATTCAAGAATATATGAAGATGAACTTGTTGGAAAGTATTATTTTTCAAAAATTGGTAGTGAAAGCACAACTGGCTTTAAACACAAGATTCATCCTACAATCGTAAATAAGAAGTTCCAGCTATTCGATCTTATGGGTCGCCCCGCCAAGCAAAAGCAACATACCATTAAGGTTGTGAAATAACTCAATTTGCAAACATCCCCAGGGCAATGCCTTGGGCTTTTTCTTATATGGAATCTTTCCCAGAATTTAAATCCACAATCCACATTAACCGCTGGATGTACTTAGGCAGGATATCGTGGATTAATGTTGAAGAATCATCGTCGGGGGTAAATGTCTCTTCCTGCTCCATCATGTCGCTCATGACAGGAGGTAGGATGCCAAAGAGATTCTTTACTTCTTCTGCAGTGTATTGCCGATGAAGGATCGGTTCGCCAGATAGAGTCTTGACGGCGGCAAGCTCTTCTGCAGGATAAAACTTGCAGGGTTTCCAGACTTCTTTGCCATGCTTATCGCGAGATCCGGCAGCTCCGAAGAGACGGCAAATGGATGCCCGGCCACCATAAATAGTACAATGCCCTGGAAGATTCGTCCCCGAAATATCCTCCCGAAAGAAGGGGCAATGTTGGAATGTTGCAAAAGTTTCACGTGAAACATTTATCAAAGGAAACTTCCCTTCGGCAACATTCTGGGCTACGTCAGGCTGATTGCACAACAGCCAGGCGGCCATGTAAAGAGCTTCACTTTCCAGCAAGTCAGGCTCAAAATGTTCACAGCATTTGCCACAGCCATGAGGACAGGTGAACTTGGACTTTTCAAACCATTCCCGTTGCTTTTCTTCGATCCGGGAGTAAACTGCATCCATTTCAACTAGGATGTCGTATTCTTCGGTACCCCTCAACTTTTCAAGAATAGGGGCAATTTCAGAAATCATAAACGCCTTCCTGTTGCTAAAAATCTAGCAAAGGAAGGCTCCATTGGTACGGATTTTTATAAAACTTTCTGATAAATCTTCAACATGTCTTCACCAAAGCAGCAGAAGATTACCTTCTTCACATTCTGCGTTGGGTATTCCCGAACTGTCTTCACGGCAATTTCGGTAGCAGCCTTTTTCGGGTAGCCATACACTCCGGTAGAGATTGCCGAGAAGGCCACCGTCTCGCAACCGTTTTCTTCCGCCAGCTTCATGGAGTTTTCGTAGCAGGATCTGAGCAGTTCCGGCTCCCCATGAAGGCCATCGTTATAGATGGGTCCGGGAGTATGAATTACGAACTTTGCCGGCAGCTTGAACCCGGGAGTGATCCGGGCTTCTCCCGTCTGGCAGCCTCCGAACTTCATGCAAGCCATCAGCAGTTCCCGACCGGCAGCCCTATGGATGGCACCGTCCACACCGCCACCTCCCAGCAGGGAACAGTTGGCGGCATTCACAATGGCATCCACTTTAAGCTTGGTGATGTCACCCTGAAGCACCTCGATTTCTACCATTTTACACCCCCTCAAAAATGAAAAATCCACGAATCATCAACATACATTTCAAAACATAAATCTTTTTTATAAAACAAGTTACGAAATCACCACAAAATTTATCAACAAAAACCCAACATAAATTAAAATAATATCCACAGATATTTTAATTAAATGAAAGGCTAAACTCGTCTTTTGTTGATTTTATTTTTTGGGATATCTAAATTATGTTCCACGTGAAACACAACCGAGGGTGGAAAGCGAAAATAAACTTGTTTATTTTCATTTGACACCCGATGGGTGTAAACTCCAAAGGAGTAAACATTTGCAAATCTAGGATGCGGCATAGAATTTATTCTTTGACATATCCTGGGTGCAGCGAATGACTCCGTAGGAGCCCAACATTCGATAGCGAGTGTCGCGACAGAATGATTGCATTCTGGCACCTATCCTCGCTTGACGGGGATGACCGAGCATGAGAATGTAGTGTGCGTAGCACACCAACGTACGAACCATTATGTATAAAAATAACGAAGAACAGAAGAATCTTCTAAATCAGTTTCTTTCCTCAAACGGGGTGGAACTGTCTGCTGCAACTTTGGAAAAGCTTTATGCTTTTGCCGACCTGGTTGTTGATACCAAGGAATACGGCAACCTGATTTCTGAAAAGGATTCCCAGAAGTTTTTATCCAGACACATCGCAGACTCCCTGGTGCCTTATATATATATAGGTAAGTTGGTGGATCCTTCGGCTGCGCCTCAGGATGACACCGCAGCTTTTCGCGCAGAGGCCCTCAGCAAGCTGAAGGGTAAGCGTTGGGCTGATATGGGTGCCGGTGCAGGATGTCCCAGTTTTCCGTTAGCCATTGTCATGCCCGAAGTCCAATTCTACGCTGTGGAACCTCGCAACAAGCGCGTGCAGTTTATGAATTTCGTGAAGAAGGAATTGCACCTGGACAACATGACTGTCGTAGGCAAGCGCTTCGAAACTTCCGGCCTGGCTTATTTGGATTTTGTCAGTTGCCGCGCCCTTTCCACTTTTGAAAATGACTGGGAACGCGCCCAGCCGGGTCTGGCCCGTGGTGGCAAATTTGTGACCCTTAAGAGTTTTAATAACATCGTTCACCTGGAAAACGATCCGGCAGTACACATATATAAATATGCATTGCCCCAGGAAGAACAGGAATATGCCCTAGTTACAAGAGGTAACGAATGAGTAAAGTGATCGCTATATGCAACCAGAAGGGTGGGGTAGGCAAGACTACTACCGCCGTGAACCTGGCTGCCAGTTTTGCCGCCCTCGAAAAGAAGACTCTTCTTATTGACATGGACCCCCAGGGTAATGCATCCCAGGGTCTGGGTTTCAATGAAATGCAGGACGTGGATATCCACGAAGTTCTGAACATGGCCGAAAATCCGGATAATGTTACCTATGAAACAATCAAGGAAGCAATTCTGGATACCAACCTGGACTACCTGAAGATGATCACTTCCGGACCGGACCTGGCTGTCATGGAAATCGAACTGGTGAACGCCATGAGTCGCGAACGCCGTCTCGAACGCATCATGAAGATCCTGTCCCAGGAATTCGAATTTATCATTATCGACGCTCCCCCCAGTCTGAACTTATTAACATTGAACGTGTTGACAGCCGCTACTAGCGTGCTGATTCCCGTGCAGTGTGAATATTATGCACTGCAGGGTATGACTGAACTTTTCAAGACCATCCGCGAAGTTCAGAAAAATCTCAACAGCAACTTGAAGATCGAAGGTGCCCTGTTGACAATGTACGATTCCCGTCTGGGTCTCTGCAAGCAGGTGGCTGACGAAGTCCGCGAAAACTTGAGCGACACCGTCTTCAAGACCATGATTCCCCGCAACGTCCGTTTGAGCGAAGCTCCGTCTCACGGCAAGCCGGTTATCCTGTACGATGTGCAGAGCACCGGTTCCCAGGCATATGTAAAGCTGGCTGAAGAAATCCTGAACAAGGATAAATAGTCAGGTCAGTCAAGCTAACTATATATATAAGGAAATTATTTTTATGGGTAAGAAGTCTTTTTCTCTGGGTCGTAGTCTCGCTGATATTTTGAGGGATCATTCTGTTGAACAGCCTAGCAATCCCCAGGAAACTAATCAACAATCTGAAGCTAATGCTGTCGAAAACGCCGAAACTGTTGATAACTCCCAGAAAATTATCGAAATTGACGTAAATCTCATCGACCCCAACCCGTTCCAGCCCCGTAAGACTTTTGACGATGACGAACTGGTTGAACTTGCCGAAACCATCGAGAAGCATGGTCTGATCCAGCCTATCGCCGTTCGCAAGGTGGGCGACCGCTACCAGATCATCAGCGGTGAACGTCGTACCCGCGCAACCAAGCTGGCCGGTCTCGCTACTATCAAGGCCCAGGTCTACGAAAGTCTGGATGACAAGATCATGGGCGAATGGGCCCTCATCGAAAATATCCAGCGTGTGGACCTGAATCCTGTTGAAGTTGCACAATCTTATCAACAGTTGATCGATCTTCACAACTATACCCACGATGATTTGGCCAAGACTGTTGGTAAGTCCCGCTCCGCTATCACCAACGCACTCCGCCTGCTGAAGCTCCCGACCCAGGTTCTGGATTGGATTCAGGAAGGCAAGATTGCCTCTGGTGCAGCCCGCGCACTTTGCTCTGACAAGGTGGACAATGCCGAAGAACTGGCAAAGCGCATCATCGAGGAAGGTCTGAACGTCCGTCAGATCGAAGCCATTATCCGCGGTGACGAAGTTCAGCCAGCACAGGCTCCTGCCGAATCTTCTGAAGAAGTTCCCGAAGTTCACACTGGCGAAGAAGTTTCCGGCGAAGAACCTGTCGACGCACCGGCAGCAGAACCCAAGCCCAAGATCGAACTTTCCGCCGACCTGAAGAATTTCGAAAATCGTCTCGAAACCTACTTTGGAACCAAGGTTCAGTTGAAACCCACCAATCCCACCCAGTCCCAGGGTACCATCGTCATCAACTACTATAGCATGGACGACCTGACCCGTATCCAGGAATTGATGGACCGCTAATAGGCGATTCCGTTAGACAGAGGAAACTGTGAAAGGTAAGTATTACACCATACAGATTATCCCGGAAGATTCCAAGGAAATCAAGAAGTTCCGTGTTTCCACCAAATGGTTCACGTTCCTCAAGATTTTCCTGGTAGTCCTGATTGCCGTTACCGGCGCCTTCATCTATAAGATGGGCCATGTCACCAAGACACTCATCCGTTACGAGAAGATGCGCGTCACCAACGCCCAGCTGATCAAGCAGAATCAGAACTACGAGGAACTGTTCAACCGCATGGACTCCCTCTGGGTTCTGGAAGAAAGAATCCAGAACCTGCTAGGCACCTTCGTAGAAAATGATTCCAACAAGGTCAACAGCCTTATCGACAAGAATAAGTTCGCCCACACTCCTTCTGAGAAGATCGATGTGGACTATGAAGGCGGCTGGATTCCCATGGAAGAAAAACTGCGCCTTGAAAAAATTCCCAACGTGATTCCCGTGGTCGGCATCATCAGCAAGAAGTTCTCTGAAGAGAACGGACACATGGGAACAGACTTCTCGGCCCAGCCCGGAAATCCTGTATTTGCATCGGGCAGTGGCACCGTGGAATTTGCCGGGCAGAAAGAAGAACTTGGAAACACCGTCATCATCAACCATCAGAACGGTTACGTTTCGAGTTATTCCCATATGAAGGAAATCCGCACCCGCAAGGGTCGCAATGTCGGCAAGGGTGATATCATCGGTACCATCGGTGCAACTGGCAATGCCAGTGGACCCCACTTGCACTATACTATAACGAAGGATGGAAAGGAACTGGATCCCGAAACATTCTTCAACTATTAGTATCTTATAGAATTAGATTTATAAAAAATTTCACTAACCAAAGAGGAAACAATGGCAGTTAAGGAACAGGAAATTACCCAGATCGGTCATAGCGTAACCATCAAGGGCGACATTAGCGGCAAGAGCGACGTTCGCGTAGCCGGTACCATCAACGGTAGTGTTGCAATTGAAGGCGAACTGATTATCGAAAAGCAGGGTTTCATCGAAGGCGAAATCAAGACTACCTCTGCAGTAGTTGCAGGTTCCGTCAAGGGCAACATCGATTGCTCCGAAAAGCTCATTCTCGAAAACAGCTCCCAGTTTGTCGGTAACATCAAGACCAAGCTCCTGATCATCCAGGAAGGTGCAGTGTTCCAGGGCAACTGCCAGATGGGCAATCTCCAGCAGTCTCAGCAGCCTGCTTCCGCTTCTAAGGAAGTCAAGCTCTAATCAACACACATACTAATAAATACTATGTATATATATATATAGTATTGAATATTGGTTTCGTGAATAGTGGATAGATTTGTAAAGTTTAATTTATAACTCATTGATGCTCAATAAGATACGAAGATAATTCAGATGTGCACAAATGTTGAAAACTTCAAATCTATTCACAATTTTCAACGTTGATAAGTGTTGAAGCTTAGTTTTCAATGTGAATTCACAAAACTTTCACAAAACGATGTTGAAGATTGGGAAAAAAGCACATTATCTTTGTTGATTTGGCTCACAAAGGGAAAAATTTTGAAAAAATATATCCTTGGGTGGCTAAACAAAAACTTATATTGTACTAGCAATTTGTATGGAAACTAAAATTCTCAAAATAGGCCAGATAACCGATATCCATATCGGTGAAGACGAGAACTTGGTGCAGGGCATCGATGTTCGCGCCAACTTTCTTAAGGCCTTGAATTCCGAATCTATGAAGGATTTGGACCTGCTGGTCCTGTCCGGTGATTTGGCTAATGAGGATGCAGAGCCCGGCGCCTACAAGTATCTGGCAGACCTGCTCAAGGATTACCCGGTTCCATACTGCGTTATTCCCGGAAATCACGACCGCATCGAAGTCATGGAGCAGTTCTATGACCTGAAGGGCAAGGTCCACGATGGCAAGTGCTATTACCGTTACGATATCGCCGGTAGAAGCATTTTCTTTTTGGATAGTGCCTGCGGCGACGTTTCTCCTGAACAGCTGGTTTGGCTGAAGGAAGAGACGGCCAAGGTTTCTGGTGAGATCTTGCTTTTTGTACATCACCCTCCCTGTTTCTGCGGTCACCGCTTCATGGACTTGCGTTATCATATGCGCAACATGCTTGATGTGCAGAAGGTCCTGGCTGACATTCCCAACCTGACTCATATCTTTACTGGACACTATCACAGCCAGTTCGAGGTCAAGCTTGGACGTCAGACGGTTCATGTTTCACCGGCGACACAGATGCAGATTGACCCCAATTGCCCCTATTTTAACCTGAAAAGTTCGGCTCCTGGGTGGCAAGTGATCAAATGGGGCGAAAATTTTGTAGAAACTGAAGTTTATTTTCACTAAACCCCTTGAAAATATTTCAGTAATTGACTAAATTTGGTTCAACCTTCGGCGGCTTAGCTCAGTTGGTAGAGCGTCGGAATCATAATCCGCAGGTCTGTGGTTCGAGCCCACAAGCCGCTAGTAAAGGAAGGTCCAAGAAATCAAACCCGTGAGTTCTTGAGACTTTCAAAAAGAGGCAGTTATGTCTGGACGTATAAAAGGAATTAACTTTAACCTGGCGACGTTTAAGACGGCTGCCTCTTTTTTTGTTTTTGCAGTTCTGGCTGCATTTATGGCCGTGAACTTTACCGCCTGCGGCGAAGAGCAGCAGAGTGTGCCTGAAATTGCTCAGATGCACGTAAGTTCTCCCAAGACACAGCCCATTGTTCCGGTGGAGACTTTTAACGTTCCTTCTTCTTCTGTGATCAGTGCCGAAAAGGCAAAGTTCTACGCCAAGGCAAGTGCCGGCTTGGTAGAACTGGGCTATCGCTGGTCTGAACGAATCGACAAGGCTAACGATTCCGAAAAGATTTTGATCCTGAACGCCTACAATGTTGCCCGTGACCAGCTTTGCGCCCGTGTGGGTCTGGCTGGTGTGGCAGAATTCAACTGGATTACCTCCGTGGCTCTCCCGGATCCCAAGAACAAGGCTGTTTTTGAGTCTGTTGGCCTGCGTCCCAATAACTAGTCGAATTGGATAATTCTAAATATGCAGTCATGAAGAAGTTCATGACTGTTTTTTTCGTTCTGTTCTTTTTTCAGGTTTGCGCTTGGTCGCAAGCGGTCACCCATAAAGAAAAGAAAAATCTTGTAGAAGCTGCCAAGTCTATCCAGGATTCCATAGAAAGGGAACCTGTTATCAGTGTGAAGGATGTGGCGCTGTGGAAGTTGGAGATTAGAGCCGCAGACTCTGCACGTATCGTGGATTCCTTGCGGACTGCCGGTTATGGCGCCGAATTGGACGAATTTTTTTCTAGGGATACGGCCAAGGTTGAACCGGTTTTTGCCCCGGTGGTTGCCGGCCAGATTCTGGGCCAGAATGTTTTTGTGTGGGCCTGGGATTATTATGTGCTGGACAAGAATTACGCCCACACAGGTCCCAGCTATTGGAAGCGGAATTTTAGGGAAGGCTGGAAGTGGGATCATAATCACTGGGCCATCAATTTTTACGGGCACCCGTATCAGGGTTCCTACTATTATAGTGCCGCCCGCGCCGGCGGTTACGGTTTTTACCAGAGTGTAGTTTGGGCGGCTCTCGGAAGCAGCATCTGGGAAATGTTCTGCGAGACGGAATACCCGGCGCCCAACGACTTGATGACGACTTCTATTGGCGGCTCCATGTACGGCGAAGTTCTGTACAGGCTTTCACGATTGGCTTATAGCAACTCCGATGTGCCTTGGTACAGGGAATTGGCGGCCTTCATTTTCCACCCTATGGCTTATAGCCAGAGGAAGATGTTCGGTAGTCGGGATTTCAGGACGGGCTGGGTGCCTGTTGAACTTGTGATTGCTGCAGGTGGCGGCTCCCGATTCGGTAGTGATTACCGTATTGGTAACCAGGGGGCCGATAATCTGGACCAGCAGTGGAACGATCATCACGGCATGACCTCATTGTTCCTGGAATACGGAAAGCCCTATACGAGGGTGAAGGAACCTTTCGACTATTTCAAGGTGGAGATGTTCAACGAGACAGGTTTCGAGGGGAACGTATTGCAGCTTGACATTATGGGAAAGCTGAAAAATGCGGGCCTGCATGGTCGCGGCCACTGGTTGGATTTTTCTCTGAACCTGGACTTCGATACTTTCTACGGGGACTTGGCTACGGTGAGCACCTTGTCATTGGGAGCCGCCCTGGATATTGCCCTGTGGCTTACGCCGGATTTACGGTTCCGCATTATGAACCAGATTTATTATATCATGTTGGGTACAGCTGACATGGGATATGACGACTTGATCCAGGAAGTGCATCCGGAGTACGTTTCGGACAAGGACAATTACCAGTACAATACCGGCGTGAAATACAGCCTGATGACAGAAGTTCTGTACAAGAAAAAATTCAGGGTCTATAATAAAGTCGTCGCAGATGTGCTGCATACCATTCCAGGCTCCACACCCCACTATGGCGCGGAGGGTTGGGACTTCCTGGTGGTGAACCAGTCTGCCATGGAATACAGGATTCTGGATTGGCTTGATCTGGGTAGCCGACTGGACACTTACCTAAAATTGGCGGCCTATTCAACGGACTTGTTCGAGCCCATGAGCCGCCGAATTTTCTGTTTTTCGACGTACCTGAATTTCCACTTGATGGGCGGCAGGTAACGGAGCGGCTGATAACGATGGTCGGCAGGTAACGGAGCGTCAGGTAGTGTCTGCGAGCGCGGATTATTCGGTCAGGATTTTTCCGTAGAAGTTCTTTACGTCTTCCCAGCGGTAGTAGGGAGCGGCGGGGCACTTTACCTTTTTGGCGGGGGGCGGCGGAAGCATTACGCCGGGGGCCGCAGGCTGGGCAGCGGGTTGGGCTGCCACCATGCCGGGCTTGATGTCGGCCTTGACCTGGGCGGGTTCTTGGGCGGGTTCGTCGCCGCAGGGGATGGGTGCGGTAACTTCACGTTCATTGTACAGGAACTTGACCAGGATTTCGGGGGCTGCGCCCTTTGCCGGCTTGGCGCCTGGCTTCTTGTAGAAGATCATCTGCAGGTTTGCTGCCATGGGGATGATGCGGAAATCAGTCCACTGTTCGTGAAGCTTGCTCAGGTCGGTGACCTTTGCATTTGCGACGGAAAGCTGCATGAGACCTGCCAGGGGGAGGAGCCCTGTGTCGTGACCGAAACGGAGGGTGGCTACGGTGTTGGTGGCGGCGTCTGCATCGGTGGCGCCTGCGATGGCGTTTTCGGTTTCGCTCATGATGTGCTTCAGGATGGGCTTTGCGGTGTTGATGCCGTCATTACCGGTAAGGGGGCATGTGCCCAGGATGCTGTACCACCAGGCGTTCTGTGCCTTCCAGCGCTTGATTTTTTCTTCTTTGGGGAAGAGTCGGTCGAAGATAATCAGGTCGTTGTCGTCTTCCATGCCCTGGATGCTGCCTGCGATTTCGAACATCTTGTTATAGAGATTGGAAACGTCCACGTTCTTGGAAACGTAGGCGGTGTCGGCGAAGATCGTCCGTACGAAATTGTCGGTGGAGATGTCCTTCCACAGCTTGTCGTTTTCGGCCTTGAATTCCGGGGTTTCGGCGTAGTTCTTTGTGATGTCGAAATTGAAGGTGTTGATATGGCCCATGAGACTCTTGCCTGATTCCATGCGGATTTGGGCGGTGGGCACCTGGGACTTGAGGCCGCCTACGAATGCGGACATGCTGACGATGCAACGGCCCGAAGTGCTGGCGAAGGCGTCCACCTGGGGCGGCAACTTGACGTTCTTCTTGACTTGCTTGCCCTTGGCGTTGACTTCGGCAATTTTGGCGTTCTTGCTCTTGAACACATCGGGGAAGTTCTTGGCCATTCGCATGGCGATTCCCTCGTGCTGCTTGACACCCTTCTGGGTCAGGTCTCCTGCGCGGCTTGCGGCCTTGTCTGCCAGCAGTTTTGAAGACAACATAATGTACTTGCCCGTGACGGAAAGAGCCTTTGCGGAATCGGCCTTGGCCAGAGTCTCGAAGAGGTAGTTATAATCGTCTGCGCTGTAATGGTAGCGGCTTCCGTGGCGGCCGTAATGGCTGATATAGAACGGCTTATAGCCGGCAGGCGCCTTGGTGTATTTGACGCTCTTGTCCGGTTCCGGGTAGACCAGGTAACCGCTAGCGGTATATTCCGGATGATCTTTAAGTTCGTCGTCTGTCGTTTGGGCGACAGTAAAACCTGCCATGGCGAAAATTGCAAGGAGGGTAACAGAAAAAATGGACTTGGGTGTTCTACTAACTAAGCTGTTCATATCATAACCTTTTCCATAAAGATAGATTTTATTCTTGTGCATTTTTATATTTGCCCCATGCTTTGTCGCCTTGTATTTGTACTATCCCTTATATGCGCATGCGGAATAGCGTTGGGGCAGGGGCAGGATTCCCTGAAAATAGGGGATGGTGATAGGGCGGCTATTGTTGAAACGGAACATGAAGATGGAATTGTCGAGTTCAGGAGAAAATTTTTAACCCGAATTCTATTTGCAAATGCATAATCCGAGCGGAATCTGAAGGATGCAAAAAA
>NZ_MWQG01000040.1:0-24659 GCF_002210365.1 Fibrobacter sp. UWH1 | reverse complement strand
GAAAGTCACAAATTCTAGGTGTTTTTGGGGTGTCTGAATAAAGCGCTGTTGACTTTTGGGGAATAAATTGGTATAATTAGCACTGGAGGTTACAATATGTACACTACGGAACAATTAGCAAAGCGTGATGCGCTGTTGCATAAAGTGACCGAAGCGATGAACCAACTTCCGAAGTTGGATATGGTGCGTTTACGCTCCCTTTGCCACAGACCATCCCCTAGGGACAGTAAGTGATTGCTTTTCCTCTGCAATCAAGTGATGGAGCGTTCTTTTGCGAAAAGGTTCGCAACTGCGACGAACATCGGAGGGTTATCAACACTTTTGAAGTCGCCCATAAAGATGGAGACGGCGTCGTTGATTACTTGAAGAAACGGGCCATCGAAGACACTATTCGTGGCGAATCAACTACATACTTGGTTTTCGATAAATACCGCCAGCTGTGCGGCTTTTTCACATTGAAAACCTGCCTGTTGGTCTTTTACAATCGTGACGAGCAATCCCACGAAATCAGCAAAGACAGCGACGGCATTGAAATCAAAATTTCTGAATCGGCGATCGAGCTTGTCAATTTCGCAAGAAACGCTGGCATTACCGACTATGACGATATCGCTCAATACATCGCCCCAACCATGATGGCCGACTTTATCGTGCCAATCATCGAAGAAATCCGGAAATATGTAGGAGTTCAAAACATCGTCATTTATGCGATTGACGAAAAGCTGGTGAATTACTACCAGAATACATACGGTTTCGGCTTTCTTGACAAAGAGGCGACCGATTATGTGTGTGAAAATATAAAGCCGTATTACGATCACGGCGGCCAGCTGATGATCTTGAGACTTCCTAACGAATAGAATTGTCCTAGCGAATTTGCGTTAGGGATGGAAGCCGGCCACGGTTCGGACTCGCGCGGCGTTTGATTTGCGCTGTCTCATGGAGCGCGAGGCTGAACGGACACGGCAGGGACGCTTCGGCGAAGCTCGGCGACCTTGCCGTGATAACGCGACAGCCCGACCCCGGCGGCGGTTCTGTTGTGCGTGTCCCGGGAGCCGGGGGAACGGCCAAAAAAATCAGTTGAAACGGACAGGAACAAGCTGTATCTTGAAGAAATTTTCAACCTTATCCCTGCCGAATTGAACGCTCAGAACAAACGATTAGGACACGAAATCAAAAATTTTTATAGCGCAGGCCAAAAGCGCAACAAACATGGCGAGGTTCACCCATTTCTGGTACTTCGCAAAGAATCGACGCAACGCCACCCCAGTCAACAACCAAACCATATTGCACATGGGGCCTGTCAACGGCAAGAAAGCGGCAAGCAACATTACAGCGGAAAAGCTCTGATTATACGGCAACAAAAAAGAAGTCTGCGCCGTAATGCAAAAGAGACAATGGCGTAACCCGTAAAGATGCCCCGCCACTGCCGTAACGCGACCGATCGTCTAAAGCGAATGGCCACCGACAGGGAACACAAATTGGCAGGTCCCGGGGTTATCCCCGAGACCAGGCAATTCAAACTCTTATTATCCCCAGACTTCGTCGGCGATTTCCTTAATCAAGGCGATCTTTGCCCACTGTTCTTCTTCGGTCAGCTTGTTGCCTACATCGCAGGAGGCAAAGCCACATTGAGGGCTCAGCTTCAAGCGTTCCAAAGGAATGTACTTGGTCGCTTCCTTAATGCGGGCGATAACTGTCGCCTTGTCTTCCAGCTTGGGGGACTTGGAAGTAATCAAGCCAAGAACCACAACCTTGTCGGCGCTTACCTTTGACAAGGGCTCAAAACCGCCGGAGCGTTCGTCATCGTATTCCAGATAAAGCGTGTTCACATTTTCGCGGGCGAAAACGTAGTCCGCCACGGAATCGTAGGGGCCGCTGGTGAAATAGGTGGAGTGATAGTTGCCACGACAAATGTGGGTATTGATCTGCAAGTCCGCAGGTTTGCCTTCGATGGCCAGGTTGTTCACATGAAGCAGCTGATTCTTGACTACATCCAGGCTCAGGCCCAGGGACTTGTAGCGCTGTGCGGCGGCATCGCCAACGATTGCACCCCAGGTGCAGTCATCGAACTGGATAGTTCTGCAGCCAGCGTCATAAAGCTGACGGATTACGCCGCGGTAGGCGTAGGCAATATCTTCAATCAGTTCATCGTTTGTGGCGTAGAACTTGCGGGTCGTTTCGATGTTCTGGGGAACGATAAGCTGCTGGAAAAGTTGAGCAGGAGCAGGAATGGTCTGCTTGGCTTCATGACCGTCACTTTCAAGTGACTTCACAAATTTGCGGGGCGCAGAAAACTGCCCACCACATCAAAATGGTGCGTATTTGACATTGTATTTTTCCTTTTCATGTTGTCGTAGGGCTAAAGGAGAGCATTAGGCGCAAACCGTCGCCGCCACGCTGTCATCAAAGACAGTATTCAACTAAGAGTTATTTCTTAGATGTCGCCAAATATAGATGGGAACTATCGCTTTGTCCAATACTTAATTTTTAGAGTTTGCGATAGGTTTTTGCTATACGCCTTTATGAAAGAATCGATTCCACTTGATTTCAAAGGATCTTTTCTTTTGCAGGTGTATGACGAAAGTAACGCCAAAGACCATCAGCAAAATCGCCAAGAAGCACACCATAAAGTTGTAGAAAAATATGTGTATGTAATGGTCAAACAAACCGTCGCTCGGAGTCTTGAAACAAAGAATCAGGGACTGCACGGAACGATAGGCATACATACCGGGAATCATGGGAAGTAGCGCCGGAAATGCCAAGGATTCGCAGGGACATTTCCAGACTTTTCGCAAAAGGACTGCAAACATCCCGATGGAAAAACCTGCCACGAGACTCGCCCATATAATGTGAAAACCGCAAAGGTTCATCAACACAAATCGGGTGACGTGACCTATGGCTGCCACAAGGCCGCAACCTGCGAAAATCCGTTTAGGCACATTGCTGATGCTTCCAAATCCAATGGCCGCAATGGAAGCGAAAAATCCGTCTTGAAGTAATGTCAGTAACATATTAGAAGAAATGAAGGTTGGTAAGAACAAGGCCTACGCAAAAACCTAGCGATAGGCAGATGGTTAGAATGGCGCCCTTAAAAAACTGGCTGATGCAACCCAGGAACATTCCATTCAGCAAATTGCTAAGCGAATTAATATACGGGATTCCTGGAACCAGGTAAAGGATACTTGTAGCAAGTGCCACATTGGGCGTTTCTCCAATCTGAAAAACATAGCCGCTGGTACCAATGACCGTAGAAACGGTAGCTGCAAAAATCGTACCCATTCGAAAATCCAGTTTGAACCGCGAGCACAAAGTTCTTCGCAAGTAAAACCCGCAGGCAGTCGCCGTAGCCACAATGGCCATGGAAATAAAGTCCCCGTTGAACAACCTGCAGAACGAAGCGTTGGCAAGGCTCGCCAGCACAAGAACAAAATTTGGATGCAGCCTTTTTACCGCAAGAATCTTCTGGAACTTTTCATAGAAAATTTCGGGAGAATAATTTTCTGTCACCGTTTCCTTGGCAAGATGATTCAGCAAAATAATCCTGTCAAAGTCAAGGGGATTCTCCTTGATCTTCTGGTTGATGGTATAAGTTTTCTGTCGTTTATCATCTACAGCGCAAAGGAGAATATGCTGCGGCAAGCCAGTCACTTCGGCATGAATTCCAAAGTGGGTCGAAAGGTACGCCACGCTGGACAAAACCTGCATACTGGTCGCACCGCAAGCAGCCAGCGTCGCCGCAAATTCCGCAATCATTTTGCAAATAATGAATTCCTGATTTTCCTGTTGTTCAAGAATTTCAGAATGCAGCGAAGCGTTCGTCCCTTTCCCTTTCTTCGTGAAAAAAGTTTCATAAACAATCAGGAAAAGAACGATTACAAAACAGACGCCAATAAGAACGGTTGCATTTCCAGAGGAAACGCTAGTGATGTCAATATCAATTCCCATGGAAATGCCCTCAACAAAAACTAGTCTTCGATGCAGCGGACAGAAGCTGCAATATCCTTGTTGAAGTGTTCCACGGTAATGATGCCGTTATCACTGATGTTCAGCATATAGGCGCGAACCGCATCGTACTCGTCATCAATCCAAATGCGAGCCGACTTGTCGCGATCCACATAGTTATCTTCATGGTAACGGAAGCCTGCATTAACCACATTCAGCTTTGCAAATTCACCGGACGCAATCAGAGATTCATACTCAGCTTTTGTAGGAACATGCCAACCA
Organism: Fibrobacter sp. UWH1; assembly: GCF_002210365.1. Classification (NCBI taxonomy): domain Bacteria; kingdom Pseudomonadati; phylum Fibrobacterota; class Fibrobacteria; order Fibrobacterales; family Fibrobacteraceae; genus Fibrobacter; species Fibrobacter sp. UWH1. The sequence goes on along the minus strand of NZ_MWQG01000040.1, from coordinate 20,438 downwards.
AGAGGACAAGCCTTCTTTGCGGCAGCCCAAGTATAAAGGCGACCATAGTCAAAACACATCTTGAAATCATCGCCATAGCAGTAACTAAAATCCGCGTAGAAATTGGCGTTCTGCGCAAACCACTTTTTCCCATTGGCATTTACGACCTTATAGACATTCTCGCTACATTTCAAGGATGTTTGATCATCACTGAATTTGCATTTATGGAAGTCTTCGCAGGCGGTAAGGACGAAGGTTGCGGCAATTGCCAAGAAGGGAAGAATTTTCATCATTGTGAACTCCTATGTTTTTTGTTCGAGCCACAATGTAGAATGCCAAAGTTTTTTTGACTAATACTTTATATTTCTGAAAATTATAAGTTTTTAAAATACAATCAATTTTTGTGATAGATAAATCACGAAAGATGAATATTTGCACTAAGCACTACAATTTCACACCGGAAAAGCACACTCATAGAAAAAATGTATTGGTATATACCCCCTAGGGGTATGTATATTTACTGCATGAAAAAAGAAAAATGCTGCTGTTCCTGCAAGAAAAAGGAACGGGAAAATTCCGAAATCAAGAGCCTCATGACCCGTTTAAACCGCATTGAGGGGCAAGTCAAGGGCATTCGAAACATGATTGAAAATGACGCCTACTGCACCGATGTTCTAGTACAGGTGTCCGCCGTTAACGCTGCGTTAAACGCATTTAGCAAGACTTTGCTAGCAAACCATATCAAGACCTGCGTTGCAAACGATATCCGAGCCGGCAAGGACGAGGTCATCGACGACCTGTTGAACACTCTTCAGAAAATGATGAAATAGGTCGGGTAAGCAATGCAAAAATTCAATGTTACAGGAATGAGTTGCGCCGCCTGCGTGGCCCGTGTTGAAAAGGCGGTGAACAGCGTAGAAGGCGTTGAGAATTGCGCCGTCAGTCTATTGACGAATTCCATGAACGTGGAAGGGACCGCCGACTCCGCAGCCATTATCCGCGCCGTAGAAAAAGCAGGATACAAGGCGAACGTACAAAACAATGCAAGCGAACCATCGAGCGAGAACGCCACAGGGATTGCGAACGATACAGGGAACGCCGCCGGAACTGCCGGCACCCTGGAAAGTGTAGCCACCGCAGAAATCAACATTTTGAAACGTCGCCTGGTTGCCTCCCTCATTTTCTTACTGCCGTTGCTTTACTTTAGCATGGGCCACATGATGTTTGGCTGGCCCCTGCCCGATTGGTTCATGTCTCCCGACAAGAATCACGTAGCCATGGGTTTGGTGCAACTGATTTTAGCAGGAATCATCCTTGTCATAAACCAGAAGTTTTTCATCAATGGTTTCAGGGGATTGCTACACCGCGCGCCCAACATGGACTCCCTGGTGGCACTCGGTGCAGGAGCCTCATACCTTTACAGTATAGCCGTTATTTTCGCCATGACCCGCGCCCAAGTCGTCGGCGGGGTTTCCGCTGCAGAAACCTGGATGGACAACTACTACTTTGAAGGTGCCGCAACCATCGTCACCCTCATTACCGTAGGCAAGTTGCTGGAGGCAATTTCAAAGGGCAAGACTACCAACGCCTTGAAGAGCCTGATGAAACTGGCCCCGCAGCAGGCAACGATTGAAGAAGACGGAGTTGAAAAAATCGTCCCCATCGAAAAAGTTCAGGTGGGATCCATTTTCATCGTGAAGCCCGGCGAAAATGTTCCTGTAGACGGCGTTGTCTTGGAAGGAACTTCTGCCGTTAACGAATCCGCATTAACCGGCGAAAGCCTGCCTATCGACAAGAACGTCGGCGACACCGTTACTTCTGCCACATTGAATCAGTCTGGTTATTTGAAGTGTCGTGCCACCCGCGTCGGGAAGGACACGACCCTTTCCCAAATTATTCAGCTGGTCAGCGACGCTGCCGCAACGAAGGCTCCCATTTCAAAAATTGCAGACCGTGTTGCAGGAATTTTTGTTCCGGCGGTCATTGGAATTGCCATCGTCACTTTTGTAGTATGGTTTTTCGTTGGTGCAGAAATTGGTTTTTCTCTAGCCCGTGCCATTACGGTGCTTGTCATTAGCTGCCCCTGCGCCTTGGGCCTTGCCACCCCAGTGGCCATTATGGTAGGCAACGGTGTGGGCGCAAAACACGGCATTCTTTTCAAGACTTCTGCCGCACTTGAAAATACAGGCAGGACTCAAATTGTTGCGCTGGACAAAACCGGAACCATTACTAAAGGCGAGCCCAAGGTAACCGATGTGATAACGATGCAGGGCGTTTCCGCAGTCGATTTAATGGACATCGCCAAGTGCATTGAAAGCAAGAGCGAACACCCGTTGGCAAAGGCGATTTTGAACTATGAAAGCGGCGAATCGAGCGGCGCAGCCTCCGACACGACTTCCAGCACAAACCTTGTTGAGAACTTTGAGGCGTTGCCCGGAAATGGTCTGCAGGGAACGGTAAACGGTCAGCAAGTTTTTGCAGGTAACTTAATGTTCATCGCAAGCAAAGTGAGTGTGTCAAGCGCCATGACTACCGCGACCCACAAGCTGGCAGAATCCGGCAAGACTCCCCTGCTGTTCGCCAAGGGCAATTCTCTGCTGGGAATAATCGCTGTAGCAGACACCTTGAAGGACGATAGCAAGCAGGCCATTGCAGAACTGAAAAGCATGGGCATTCACGTGGTGATGCTCACCGGCGATAACGAACGTACGGCAAGCGCCATCGCAAAGGAAGCAGGCGTAGACGAAGTTGTCGCAGGGGTTCTTCCCGACGGAAAGGAAGCCATCATCCAGAAGTTGCAGGAACATGGCCACGTCACCATGGTTGGTGACGGCATCAACGATGCCCCGGCCCTGACCCGCGCAGACGTAGGTATGGCCATCGGGGCGGGGGCCGACGTGGCCATTGACGCCGCCGACGTAGTTCTCGTCAAGAGCAATCTTCTGGACGTTCCCGCAGCCATCCGCCTGAGCCGTGCCTCCATCAGGAACATTCACGAGAACCTCTTCTGGGCGTTCATCTACAACGTCATCGGAATCCCTTTGGCAGCAGGTTGCTACTACAAGCTTTTCGGATGGAGCCTGAACGCCACATTTGCAGCCCTCGCCATGAGCCTTTCCAGTTTCTGCGTGGTCACCAACGCATTGCGTTTGAATTTCGCAAACATCGGCAGTTCCCATAGGGACAAAAAGCTGAAGAAATCCATTTCAGGAAAAATTATCAAAGTCAACGACGAACCTTCTGCAGAACTAGAAACCGCAGACAACCCCGAAACCAACGTGCTCCCCGAAGCATCAAAACCAGAGGACACTCCCATGACCAAAACATTCACCGTCGAAGGAATGATGTGCAGCCATTGCGAAGCCGCCGTAAAAAAGGCACTGGAAGCAATCCCCGGCGTAGACTCCGCCAAGGCCAATCACAAGACAAACTCCGTAGAAGTCACCTTTTCCGAAAAGGTTCCTGTCGAAACTTTTAAGAAAGTTATAACCACCGCGGGCTACGAATTCAAGAATTAACGCAAAAAATTTATTGATTCTACTTTGTGATAATTCCCGAAGCTACAATTCCCTGACCGGCGTACAGCACCAGAATCTGTCCGGGAGCAGAAGCGAACTGCGGCTCGTCAAAATGAACGCTAATTGTTCCGGCGTTCACATCCAGCGATGTAATTCGAGCCAAAGAACCCTTATGTCCCAAGCGAATGTGCGCAGTCAAGGGTTGCTGCAACAACGGAGAATCTTCGTCCACCATCAGGTTCAATTCTTCGGCATTCACATCCACACAGCTCATAACGCTACGGGGACCAAGAACCACCTGGTTCTTTTTCACATTGATACTTACAACAAAGTAAGGTTCAGGAAGACCACCAATATTCAAGCCCTTGCGCTGACCGATGGTATAATGAATGATACCCTTGTGTTGGCCAAGAACCTTACCGTTCATGTCCACAAAGTCACCAGGCTTGTTGTCGGATTCATCAAAGAGAACTGTGTAGTCACCGCATTCCAAAAAATCCTGGCTTTCTTTCTTGGTGGCAAAATCCACCCAGCCGATTTCTGCAGCCAAAGCCTTCACGTCGGTCTTCTTCATTCCACCCAGAGGGAAGATCACGGTGGACAGCTGTTCTGCTGTCAAGCGGGAAAGGAAGTAGGTCTGATCCTTGGAATCGTCCAAGGCAGCATAAAGGAAAGGTTCCTTGGGATTCTTGAATTCTATGCGGGCATAGTGGCCGGTAGCGAAATAATCGAACTCCACTCCCATGCGGCGGGTAGCTGAATGCAAGGCGCCAAATTTAATATTCTGATTGCAGCGGACGCAAGGATTGGGGGTACGACCAGCACGGTACTCCGCACGGAAATAATCCAAAACCTGACGTTTGTATTCTTCAGTCACAGAAACAGTATAATGCGGTATGCCAAGGCGTTCTGCCACAGTCTTCGCCTGGGCGATATTTTCATCTTCACCAGGACCAAAGCAACCTTCACGACCTTCCACATGGGGCATATTCTTGATAGAGCCATCCCATGTGGCCATGGTTACGCCAATGACTTCGTAGCCCTGTTTTTTCAGAAGATAAGCAGAAAGAGCAGAGTCAACACCACCGGAAAGGCCTACGGCCACACGTTTCTTAGAGGATTCCATATTCACACCTAAAATACAGATTCTTAATTACAAACATTCAATAAAAACGCCAGAAAGTTTATTGAGCTTTCTGACGTCTTCTCACTCTGAAATTTTTATAAAGTGCATTGGGCAAGGTTCACTGGGCAGCAAATGAGACCACGCAGCCCCGCAACACTTTTAAATTTTCGAAATTTTTTCGCGATTTAATTCGGCGAACTTATTCAGCGAACAGTGCGGTAGAAAGGTAGCGGTCGCCGGTATCCGGGAGCAAAGCCACGATGGTCTTGCCCTTGTTTTCCGGGCGCTTTGCCAGTTCCTTGGCAGCCCAGAGAGCTGCACCAGAAGAGATACCCACCAGCACGCCTTCCTTGTGGCCGATTTCGCGACCGGCTACGAATGCGGCTTCGTTTTCTACTGCGATGATTTCGTCGTAGACCTTGGTGTTCAAGGTGTCAGGAACGAAACCTGCGCCAATGCCCTGGATCTTGTGAGCGCCAGCAACGCCCTTGGAAAGCACCGGAGAGGAAGCGGGTTCCACAGCAACAACCTTCACGTTGGGGTTCTGGGACTTCAGATATTCGCCAACGCCCGTGACGGTACCACCGGTACCCACACCGGCAACAAAGATATCGACCTTACCGTCGGTGTCTTCCCAGATTTCCGGGCCGGTAGTGGCGCGGTGAGTAGCCGGGTTTGCGGGATTCACGAACTGGCCAGGAATAAAGCTGTTGGGAATTTCTGCAGCCAGTTCGTTGGCACGGGCGATAGCACCCTTCATGCCCTTGGCACCTTCGGTAAGAACAAGTTCTGCACCGTAGGCCTTGATGATCTGGCGGCGTTCAACGCTCATGGTTTCGGGCATCACGATGATGATGCGGTAGCCGCGGGCTGCAGCAACGGAAGCAAGACCAATGCCAGTGTTACCGGAGGTCGGTTCGATAATCACTGCACCGGGCTTCAGCTTGCCGGACTTTTCAGCGTCATCCAGAATGCCCTTGGCGATACGGTCCTTCACGGAGCCAGCGGGGTTGAAATATTCAAGCTTTGCCAGAACCTTCGCACCGAGATTGTTAGCGGCTTCGATGTGAGTGAGTTCCAGGAGGGGGGTGTGACCAATCAGCTGATCTGCAGAAGTATAAATCTTAGACATGTTTTTTCTCCAAAAAAAGTTTTGAGGGCGGCGCTTCGCGCCTTTCAGGTTTGAGGTCGTTCGCTTCGCTCACTTTGAGGTATGCCAATTACATTCTAATCGCTCACAATGCCTCTAGGTGCGTAAGCACCGACCTGACACCTCAAAGCGAAGCGACCTCACACCCGTTATTAAACTGCGGCCAATGCCTGTTCCAAATCCGCGATGATGTCATCGATGTGTTCGGTACCGATGGAGAGGCGGATGGTGGACGGAGTGATATTCTGTTCCTTGAATTCTTCTTCGTTCAGTTCGGAATGAGTGGTGGTGTACGGATGAATCACCAGGCTCTTCACGTCGGCAACATTTGCCAAGAGGCTGAAGATCTTCAGGCTATCAATGAACTTCCAGGCTTCGGCCTGACCGCCCTTGATTTCGAAAGTAAAGATGGAGGCGCCACCCTTGGGGAAATACTTCTTGAAGTTTTCGTGATCCGGATGGGTCGGGAGGCTCGGGTGGCTAACGGAAGCAACCTTCGGATGCTTGGAAAGGAATTCCACAACCTTCTTGGTGTTTTCAACGTGGCGTTCGATACGCAGGGACAAAGTTTCAGTACCCTGGATGAGAGCCCATGCAGCAAACGGGGAAATTGCAGCGCCCTGGTCGCGGAGGAGGATTGCGCGGATGTAGGTCACGAATGCAGCGCCCGGAACAGCGTCAGCGAAGCTTACGCCGTGGTAGCTCACGTTGGGGTTTGCGATAGTGGGGAACTTGCCAGACTTCCAGTTGGTCTTGCCGGATTCAATGATGATACCACCGAGAGTTGTACCGTGTCCGCCGATGAACTTGGTAGCGGAATGAACAACTACGTCTGCACCGTGTTCAATGGGGCGGAACAGGAACGGAGTACCGAAGGTGTTGTCAACGATAACAGCGAGGCCGTGCTTGTGGCCAAGTTCGATAAGAGCGTCGATATCGGAAACGTCAGAGTTGGGGTTGCCGAGAGTTTCCAGGTAAAGGATCTTAGTGTTTTCCTTGATGGCAGCTTCAACTTCAGCCAGGTTGTGAGTGTCAACGAAAGAAGTGCTTACGCCGAAAGGTGCCAAGGTGTGCTTCAGCAAGTTGTAGGAGCCACCGTAAATGGTCTTCTGGGCAACCACGTGATCGCCAGCCTGAGCGAGAGCTTCAATGGCATAGGTAATGGCAGCGGCGCCAGATGCAACAGCGAGAGCTGCGGAACCACCTTCGAGGGCAGCGATACGCTGTTCGAAAACGCCCTGGGTGGAGTTGGTCAAGCGACCGTAAATGTTACCGGCATCGCGAAGGCCGAAACGGTCAGCGGCATGCTGGGAGTTATGGAAAACGTAAGAGGTGGTGGCGTAAATAGGTACTGCGCGGGAATCGGTTGCGGGGTCTGCGGATTCCTGGCCAACGTGAAGCTGAAGAGTTTCAAAGTGAAGATTCTGAGACATGTTTTAATTCCTTATGAGGTGTGAGGTTTTGAGGTCGCTTCGCTTTGAGGTATGAGGTTTTGCGAAGTCACCTCTTTTTGCGTTTCTCTCTTGCGTCATCCTCGACCTGATCGAGGATCTAGCATTTTGTGTTTTTGTGAGCATTTCGCTCGGGGCTTTGGTTTAATGCGTTAGCCTCGCATTCGGAATCCGGCTCGACATCGCCGGTCATTTCTCAGGTAAGTTTTAAAATCCATTTTTATTTCTCCGTACAAAATTTTTCGACCTGTTTCCTACCATTTTTGTAGGTCTTTCAAACCAACGGCTATAATGTAAAACCTTTTTCCTACAATCCCAATAGGTTTAGTAGGGAAATTACCAACTTTTTTCATAAAATTCGCTTTTCTATAGAAAATTCCTATAACAAAGCTGCAATTTTTATAATAACAACAGATAACGGGGGCTCAAATAACATTTTTTCAGCACAAAACTTATATTTCAACCTGTATTTTAGGAGGCCAACACCATGTTCAAGAAAATTTCTGCGCTTTCCGCAGTAGGATTCGCCTTTTTCGCCATGAGCGGCTGCTCCGACGATAACAGCACCGCTCCCGAAAACCCATCCGGCAATACCGTAGTCTCCTGTACCGCCAAGAAGACCTCTAGCAACACCGTGGAAATGGTCCTAAACATTCCAGGAATTTCTTCAGGCACCATCACCACAACCATCGACGGCGACAAAGCCATCCAGGAAATTTACAGCATCTACAGTTCAAGCGTCCCCGAATCCGTCTTCCAAAAAGAATGTGAAGAAAACAAGCGGGAAGCCGAGGAAGAACACGACAACGCCACGGTCACCTGCAAAGACAGAACCCTTAAAATTACAAGCGAAGAAGACGCTGAAGGCATCACCATAGACAGGCTCCTCGAAAGCAGCAAAAAAGAATGCGCCAACTTCGAAAACATGTACAAAGACAAGGTCTTTGACTTCGATGAAGATGACGACGATGACGACGATGACGACGACAATAGCCCGATTTTCACCGATCCTTCCACTCCCAGCGATAACGACGGCAATCCCATCGCAAGCAACGGTCCCGTCGGCTGCATGGTCTTAAACGATGTGGAAAACGAATTCCATGTCAGAGCAGAGGCCCGCGATTCCATAACCATCGAGACGACCGACCGCTTCTCAAACGATTCCATTTACTCAACGAATATTTTCACCTTTGGGCCAAAAGTTTCCCAAAGCGAAATAGACTACTTTTGCGAAGACTACAGGACGGTAGAAATCTATGATTCTAACGCCAGAGTCTCTTGCGACGGCAACACCATTACCTTTTCCTACATCGAAACCGACCCCTACTCCAACTTTAAGCAATCAAAGGATGATGCAATCGCCGAATGCAACCTGATTCAGCAAAAGGGATCCTTCAATACAGAAGACACCGGCGACACTCCGCTTCCTGAGGGCGACGGTTCCGACAACAGCAAAGGCAAGGCCACTTGCAAAATCAGCAAGAATTCCGACACCGAATTTGAAATGACTGTCTCCGACGCAGACACCGCCACTATGTCCATTTCCGTGGCATACATCGATGGCATCCTGGAAGAAAGCACCTCCACGGTATTCAATGAAAACCTGCCCCAGAGTTTCATCGATCAGGAATGTGCTGAAGCCAAGGAAGACGCCCTTAATGACGAAGTCGGATCCATCGTCACCTGCGAAGGAAATACCGTTTCCGGAAGTTTCAAGATGGAATACCCAATGAATCCGATCTACGTTATAAAAAGCGAACTTGTTGCGATGTGCAACGACATCCAGGAAACCGGAATCATCCCCGACGACAAATTATAACGACTCATGTTCTACACCCATTTTATCCGCATCTCCCTCGCTACAGCAAGCCTTGTGGCTTGTACGACCGATAACTCCGCTAGCCAGCCGACTTACGATTCCAGCAACGACTACATACCGGACTTATCCCAAAACTCATGTAAGATCGAAACAATCGGTGATTCCAAAATTTCTATAACCGAAGTCTATCAGGGATCAGTGTACAGTTCCATCGTTTACGACGTCACTCCCTCTGCAGTACTCATAACGCAGGACATTTACATTACACCGCTCGCCACCAACAGCCAGTTCCAGGATTACTGCGACGAGTTTGCGGAATCCGGAGATTACGACACATTCACCTGCTCCGGCCGACACCTTTCATACGAGTACAAATACGAAGTAACGTCATCCGTAAACTTGATCCGGACCAATCTTGAAAAAAACTGCGAAACGTTCTACAAAGAAAATCCCGTTATCGAACCAAACGAGCCTGTAGAATTCCCCACCAACAAAAATTCCTGCTTCATCACAAGAAACACCGATACCGATTTCAAGATGGAAGCAAACATCATTGGCATACAAAAAAACACGACTACCATAAAGTATGACGGTGAAACAATTCAGTTAATCCAAACCATACAATTCGATCCGGCCACACCAGCCGACACAATCAGTTCCGTTTGCGAAGAAAATATGGAAATCGGCAGTACAGACGATTACGACGTCACCTGCGGCGAAGACTTTGTACGTATTTACTACAGTGCAACAGTATCAACCACCACCAAAGACGAAATTGTCAATTCATACCTGAACGACTGCAAGGAATTTGACCGATTAGGGTATGCCGCATCCGCCATGCTCTATAGCTCCACCAAACAAAATTTGAGGTAGCAACATGCTAAAAAAAATTATTCCCATTTCAGCCATGGCTCTGTTGGTCATCACAGGTTGTTCATCAGATAGCAGTTCAAGTTCTAACGGTTCCGGTGAAAAAATCGGCTGCTCCGTCAAACAGACCTCCGAAAATTCCATGGTCATGACGTTCTTCGTATCGAACGCCTTTACAGCGAACATCACGACCACATTGAACGGAGACAAGGCAAACATAGAATACGTCACCGAATATTCCAGCTGGGTTCCCATGGAGGAAATCGCCTACATATGCAACGAAAACCAGCAGGAAGCCAACGAAAACCCCGGTGAATCTACAGTCATCTGTTCAGGACGTAACATCACAATTAAAGCTGTAGAAGACGCCGGTAGAAACTCCTTAGAAGATTTGATTCTTGACGCCAAGGGGGAATGCGAATCTTTCTACAAGGAGTATAGCGAGGCCTCCACCCCAGAAGATGACGAAGAAGACGGCGACAAAAACGAAGATAAAAATGAGTCCGGGAGCAGCGAACAAAACAGTTCCGGCAATTCCTCGACGAATCCAGCCGACAACGACAAAGGTCCCCTATTCCCTTCTTCACAAAACAACAAGCCCAGTTGCAACGTAGCCTCGATGGCCGATTCCTCCTTCGGCATCGACATATATGGCCCCATGGGATTCTCCTCCCAGCATATGGAATTTGCCGGTGATACCGCAATCATAACCATACTTATAAACTATGACTATTCCGTATCACAGGAACACATCGGCACAACCTGTACCGAACTGAGCGCAGACCCCAACGCAATTGAATACGAATCAAACTGCAATGGTAACCTCATTGTCGCACAAGGCAGCTATCCCCGTAACGAGTTCAGTTCCCGAGAGGAACTGATCGCCGAAATGCGAGAAATCTGCAATGAAATAGACCGTACAGAGACAGTCCCCGAATACTTTTTCTAACAAGGCATCTTGATTAAAATAGAACAGCCTGCTCCTCAAAAGAGCAGGCTTATTTATTAGTCTTATTTGTTTGCGGCTTTGCTTTTTGGTTACAGCCCACAACTCCAGACCTTGTCATCGGGAACCTTTCCATCGGTTCCTTCGACGCCCCTGACAAACTGGTCCAGCTTTACACTTTCAAGATAGCCGCGGATCATGGAATCCAGTTCCTTCCACACAGGAAGCGTCACGCAGAAATCCGCACGGTCGCAAGAATTTATCTCGTCATCCAGGCAGGCCACAGGCGCCACAGAGGTTTCGGTCTTGGAAAGGATATCCCAGACGCTACATTCCGCAGGATTACATTTCAGCTTATACCCGCCACCCTTTCCGCGGGCGCCTTCCAGAAGTTTTCCACGGACCAAGGTTCCCAAAATTCCTTCCAGGTACTTCTCGGAAATTTGCTGTCGGGAAGAAAGTTCCTGCAGTTTCACATAATTTTCGCGGCCATTCCTGGCCAAGTCAATCATGACTCGAAGAGCGTAGCGACCTTTTGTAGAAATCCTCATAAATAACCTCATCCCAAATAATAAAAAAAGGAAACGCCCCACAGAGCATTTCCCTTGAAAACTATAGGATTTGTAGGGTATTAATCCTGTCCCAGATATTCCACGGCAAAGATCAGCGTAGAACCGCCAGGAATGGGACCAGCTCCGCGGCTGCCATAGCCCAGTCCAGGAGGCACGATCAAGATGCGCTTTTCGCCGGGAAGCATGCCCTGCACGCCCAGTTCCCAACCGCGAATCACGCGACCGCCACCCAAGGGGAAGCTAAACACCTGGCCACGATCACGGGAGCTATCGAACTTGTAACCGTTGGTAAGCCAGCCGGTATAATGGACGTGGGCATTCTGACCCTTCTGGGCAGGTTCAGCCCCTTCTTCGCCCTGCTTGATTACCGCATAACGCAGGCCTTCGGGACCATTTTCGAAAGTGAGCGTCGTGGTATCCGGGAAGAAGTCCATGGATTCAGCCAAGGATTCATCAATTTCAGAAGAGACCAGTTCCACCTTAAAGATCAGCGTGGAGTTGGAAGGAATCATGGAGTAAGCTGTTGCGCCATAGCCCATGTTCGGGGAAACCCTGAACCAGCGGACGCCACCTTCACGCATACCATCCAGACCAATTTCCCAACCCTTGATCATCTTACCTGCGCCAAGTACAACCTGCAGGGGCTTGCCGAGATCCTTGGAACTGCCGAACTTACGACCAGAAAGGAGCCAGCCAGTATAATGGGTCTTCAGGACGGAACCGATTGCGGTAGGCTTACCGGAGCCCACCTTTTCGTCATAAATCTTCAAGCCCTTGCCTGCTTCACGCCACTTGAGACCTTCTACATTCTTGGGGAACACATCCGGTTCCATGGGCTTTTCGGCACCCACCAGTTCCACCTCGAAATACAGGTCGGAATAGGCGGGAATGCCTTCCAGGGAATTTTCGCCGTAGGCCATCTGATAAGGGACATACATCTTGCGGATTTCGCCAACCTTCATGCCCACAAGGCCCTTTTCCCAGCCCTGAATGACCATGCCCATGCCAAGGGTAAATTCCAGCGGTTCGCCCTGTTCGTAGGAGTTGGCAAAAGGCAGCTGACCTTCGGACTCGGTAGATTCCGCTTCGGAAGCGGTCTCGGTTGCGGCCTCGGCAGAACCTTTCAAAAGTTTGGTCGTGTCAACTTGTGTCACACCAGCCACCTGGGCAGAACCCAGGTCATTGGCCAGGCGAAGGGAATCGGCCAAACGCAGGGAATCCAAAACCCTATTCTTCTCGGCCAGAATCTTAGCACTGTCCAAATAAAGATAACCCTTATAGTGAACCTTGATCAGCTGACCTGCACGGATTGTATCGCCAGCACCTTCCTTGACGGTTTCCACCTTGAAAGGGATAGCAAGGGCATTACAAACGGCCAAAACAAGAACAGCTGTAAAAATCTTCAATTTCGACATATAATCTCCTATTCCACAAAATAGAAAATGCTAGTTTTTGAGAGTAAGGCAAAAAGTCCAAAACGGAATTAAATATGCTGTCAATCATTATTGTAATCGCAATTATCGTGCTTTCTATCATCCTGGCCGCCATCGGAGCCTATGTGGTTATCCACAGTTCCGACGAAAAGGACGAGGTCAAGCCTGTAATTGACGTTTCCGGCCAATACGCCGTGGTGGTCCGCCCCGCTAGGGAGTCCCTCACTGCAGTCAAGCCCTCTGAAGCCTCCCTCCGCTCCTGGCTCGAGACACAGAACATGAGTCCCGAACAGCGCGAGGCCCTGATCGCCCAGTGGAACGCCACCATGGAAGAAACCATCCGCACCGTGGACGAAGGCGACAAGAACGGCACCGCCACCTACCGCATCGAGCTTGGCCCCAAGGGCAAACAATATTGCAAGTTCGTGAACGAAGAGAATTTTATTACCCGCGAGCAGATCCGCAACCACGCGGAAATCCTGCCGCCCTACGTTTTGGGCTGCGACTGCAGACTCCTGCCGAAGCAGCCCTGGGAAAACCCCAGCAAGTCCGGTTGGAAGGCAGTTGTCCCGTCACACGGAAGCAACTACGACATCCCGGATTGGAGGCAACTTGCGTAAATCCCTACTTTCTGCAATTCTTTTAGCACCGGCGCTGGCTCTTGCCGCAGGTTCTGCGATTATCACCTTGGAAATGCCCGTTGGCGCCCGCCAGCTGGGTATGGGCGAAGCAGGTGCGGCCCTGGCAGATGACGCCGCCGCCATGTATTACAACCCCGCAGGTCTGGCTTTCGGCCCCCTGGCCGACGAATGGCGCATGAGCTACCCGGCCGATTCCAAGAATGCCCCCTATTTTACAAGCATGGCTTCCCGCTCCAAGAATGGCTTCTTCAGCAAGAGCGAACTGTGGGCAGGTACTGCCAACGGTATCCTGAAGTTTGACGGCGAACAGTGGGTCGACTATCATTCCATTACCCTGCAGGGCAATGCCAAGGTCCGCGACGCCGTCAAGGTGTACGCCGGTTCCGAACGCGGCCTGGAAGAAAATGTCAGAAAGGTCAAGGAATTCAACGAGATCAAGACTGCCGACGATGAAAAGCACATCGTAGAAGTCAAGATGCCCTGGAACCTGATTGTTAAGGACACCATTACCGCAGTCCTTTACGAAAGCCGTACCGAAAAGCTGTGGGTAGGTACACCCAAGTCCCTTTACCGTTTTGACGGCAAGGCCTGGAAGAGCTACGACAGCGAACTGGGAAACCACCGCGTTACTGCCTTGGTAAGCCAGGGAGCCTCTATCTGGATCGGTACCGACGACGGTCTCTTCGTATACCGTAACGGTCAATTCGAGCAGAAGGGCAAGGTCCTGCCCAGCCAGAAGATTACCGCCCTCGTATGGTCTGAACTCCGCAAGGAACTTTATGTTGCCGCAGAAGGCGCAGGCGTTGCCCGCCTCATTCCCAAGAAGAGCGTCAACGACAAGGACCGCTGGAGCCTGTTCAACGAAGAAGATGGAGTCATGGACAAGAGTCCCACCGCCCTGGCCGTCGACAGTTCGGGCCACGTGTGGGCAGCCCATAAGGGAGGCCTCTCCCATTTCAACCTCCGCAAGTGGGAACAGATCCAGTTCGCCGACAATACCGTCAACGACATCTCCGTCGACCAGAAGGGCGGCATCTGGATTGCCACCGACAAGGGCGTCTGGCGCCACCTGCCGGATTACGCTACCGCCAGCGGCCGCAAGGCAGAACTTGAACGCACCGAAGCCGACGAGGCCGAAGGCAAGCGCGATGACGAATGGGTCCACTACCACTCCGGAAACGGCCTTTCTGTAAACAAGGTTTGGGCAGTTCTTCCCCAGGGTAATGACGTCTGGTTCAGTACCGCAAACGGTATGGAACAATTCAAGGACGCCGACTACCAGCTCACAGCCTTCTACGAAAAGCTTTTGCCGATTCTCAACATTCCCGACCTCTACCACCTTTACGGCGGCATGACCATCCCCCTGAACGACTGGGGTACCATGGGCTTCTTCGTAAACTTCGTTAGCTTCGGTTCTACAGTTGCGTCTGGCGATGTGGACGCTGACGACCTGGTGGCCTACAACAGTTCTGAAATCGTTGGCGGCTTCAGCTACGGTACCCGCTTCCCCGGCGACTGGGGCCTAGGCCTCAGCATCAAGTTCTTCTATTCTGACCTCAGTTCCGGCGCAGGATCCGGATCCGAAGAAGCAACTACCTTCGGTTACGCATTCGACGTGGGCGTCCTCAAGAAGAACCTGATTGTAGACGGTTTGAATTTTGCATTGGTCCTGGCCAACATCGGCCCCAGCGTCTATTACGTCGACAAGACCATCGAAGACCCCATCCCGCTGACCTGGCGCCTGGGCCTCTCCTATGAAATCCTCTCCCTGGCCGACTATAAGTGGGTCGTGGTCGCCGACTACAACCGCGAAGTGGTTTATGACGACAGCAAGGGAAATCCCGAACCGTTCTACGTATCCTGCTGGAAATCCCTGATCAATCCTGAACGCGGTGGCAGCGGCCTGGAAGGAGCCAAGAACTCCTTGATGCAGGGCGTCTTCAACGTAGGTACCGAATTTATTTACGCCAACACCATCGCTTTGCGACTGGGTTACCTCCACGACCAGACCGGTAAGCGCGACGAAGTGGACATGGGCTTCGGCTTCATGCTCTCCGACATGCTGCAATTCGACTTCGCAACCATCAAGGACGTAGGCGAAAGCGACGGCGTCCGCGACGGCCAGATGCGATTCGGCATGGTATTCAAGTTCTAAAAGACGCAAGGGGGCAACCGCCCCCTTTTTCATTCCCCCGAAATAAACCCGAATAAACCAGCGGTCCCTGCTGCGAAACAAACCCCAGAAGCGTAGCGCCTGGGGCTAGAAGTGAGCACAGCACATTTCAGCGGGGGGGGTCCAGGGGGGCAGTAGCCCCCATGTATCATCGTACCCTTTCGAATATTACGAGGGCTCGTTCCTGTGTGCTGTTGGGGATTGTATAGAAGTGCTTTTCCAGCAAATTGTATCCATAGTCTTCGGGATGCAAGGTCTTCAGTTCGTCAGCGGCAGCAGGCCCCTTCATAAAGAACACGCGCCCACCCACCTTCAGGGAGTTCTGTAGACGGGGGAAAGTCTTTTCCATCAGTTCAAAGGCGCGGCTGATAACACCATCCACAGGAATAGTCATGCTGCGGCTAGTCACCTTGTGACCGAACACATCGATATTCTTCAGCCCCATCTTCTCGATGACCATGTTCAAGAAGTTGATGCGGTTCGGGCGCGGTTCGCAAAGAGTCAAGTTGATATTGGGATTCACGATCTTCAGGGGAATACCCGGGAAGCCGGCTCCACTACCCACGTCAATCATACGGGCAGGCCACTTTTCAACAAAGGCGTTGATCAAAGTGCAGTCGGCATAATGACGTTCAACCATGGTTTCAAAAGCATTAAGGCGAGTCAAGTCCTGGTCTTCGTTGTTGGCTCGGAGAAGCTGATGATATTCCCAAATCTGCTTCAAGGTTTCTTCCTGCAGTTCCACACCATAATAATGCAAAAGCTTATCGAGGCCAGCCAGAGACGGCGTAACACGCTTTCCGTTAAACAGCGGAAACTCGGTGCGGGGAGCTTTCATGTGAGGCACAAAGGCACTGCCCAAGGCATCGGCGCCACGAGCAGGCATACGAGAAGGAGCTTTACCCCAGGAACCCTTTGCGGGCTTTTTAGACCAGTTAGAATTTGCCATGAACCCAAAATTAGAAATCCCCAAAAGAAAAAAGAACCCCCAAAAGTGATGTTTCGGCAATTCGTGCGTGTATATAGGTATGAATAATTTTTTCTTGGTATATATTCGCAAAATAACAACCGCATTCTGTTTATTCTCGGGCTTCGCCCTCGCCCTTGATGAGGCCGCGGTTTTCAAGTGGTGGGACGACGGGCTAATTTCCGCAGAGGAAGCAACCGAAATGCTGAACCTGCTGGAAGAAGGCAATCAGGAAGAAGCCTGCCTGCTGGCCGAAACCTATTCACTGGAAGACTGCCAGCCCCAACAAGAACCCACCGTTCCTCAGAACTCCGCAAAATCCCAGCGCCCGCCCCTAACGCCCCACGGTTACATCCTCTGGAAAGGCAGAACCGATTCTCTGGGGCATCTGGAAAGTTCCCGACTTTCGCTTCAAGTGGATTTTTACCGCTACCGCCTGCGCCTGGGAACGCAGGAACTTCTGAGCTACCGAAACGAAGGCAGCGAGGCCCACTTCGGGCAAATTTCAACGCGGGAAATCCACAGCTATATTCCGCTGGACACCTTATGGGGCACAACGTTTACATACCCTCTAGGAAACCTCACGCTGGGCGGAACGTTAGACACGGCCCTAAACCTGGAAGCCCGCCTAGGCTACCGGAAACAGGCCGATATTTTCTGCTGGACCCATCCCGAAAGCAACTCCTGCGGAATCCAGGCAAGAACCTCCTGGGGCACCGTCGCAGGCTGGTGGCAACACGGCCAATCCCTCCCCCTGATCAAGATGCAGTTACAGCGGAACGAAAAAATTTCAACAAGCCGAAGTTCCGCCAAAAACAAAAATGCAGAAATCATCAGCTGGAAAATTTCAGCCTACATTCACGGAGACAGCGTCCCGGATCAGTCCCACCTCAGTTCCAGCATTCTAAACAGCATGTTCTGGTATTCCCAGAATATCGCCTACACCGACGCAAGCCCATGGCGCAACCGAATCTCCACAAACATCCGCGTCACCACCCCACTGCCAAATGACAGCGCCCTGCAGCAAACCACCGCCCGCATAAAAGTACAGCTGGACTACGGCCCCCAACAACTCCGCGGAACCGCAAGCGCCACCTGCCTAGACGCCGCCGAAAACTGCCGCAAGGACGACCTGAAATTGCAAGGGGTTTCGCTGCTTTCCCACAGCGATTCCCAAACAAAAAACGGACTCTCCCTGCAAGGCAGCGTCAAGACGACCTATACCCGAAACGAAGGGCTGAACACTCCCCGACTAGAGACGGGCCTCTCCTACGGCACCAACAGTCTCAATAAAGCTAGCGTTTCCCTTGTGCTTCCCCAATCCAATCCTCAAAAAAACATCCAGATCCGCACCCAGTCCGATGTGGGAACAGACCAAATCCAAATATCCATCGCCGCCACCTTCAAAAAAAAGGCAAGAGCCCCCTTCCACCCCGCCCACGCCTATCTGCAACTAAAAGGGCTTTTTTAGCCAGGAATCGCCTAAAGGTAACGTTCTGTATACAAGCTGTATACTCGAGTATACAAGAAAATTTCACTTTTTTTTTCTGCACACCCAAGATTATCTATCTTTGGGATACCCAAACACTCCCTGAGCCCGCTAGGTTACCTCCTTTACCTCGCGGGCTCTTTCTTTTTGTGGGTATTCGGGACTCCAGCGCAAATTGTTAAATTTTACGTTATGATGATTGCAGCAATTATTGGAGCCGTCGCCTTCGCTCCTTCTATCGGGTTGAATATCGCCCTGGCTCTGGGGGCCCCCCTAGGTGCATACGCCATGAGCGGGCGCCACCGCGTCGTTCCCAAGGAAGTACGCAAGGCATTCGTTGTTCCCATCATCATGCAGTTCGTGGCGCTGTGGTTTCTGCTTACCGCCGGTGCCGTGTTGCCCGATGCCGCAAACCAGTTGCTGCCCGCCATCATCACCAAGATTTTCGCGTTCTTTTTCGCCTTGTACCTGACGTTCTATGCCGCCACGGTTTTGTTCAGTGCCAGCCACAAGGAAAAGACCGTCATGGGATTTTTCGCCGTCGTCAGCGCATTCTGTTTTTGGGCCACCGCATTCGGAACCCTGAACTATGACTGATTTCGCAGAAAACGTCGGCAAGGCCAGCCCGAAACCGCCCAAGCACAACTTCCAACGAGATCTGGAGTACATCCTCCGCGGATTGGATAAGCGTAAAGAAGTTCCCACTTTGCTGTTGCACGCCTGCTGCGCTCCCTGCAGCAGCCATTCCATCGAGTACTTGTCCCAGTATTTCCGCATCACGGTTTTCTATTACAATCCCAACATCGCCCCCGACGAGGAATACCGTCACCGCGTCGCAGAAATCAAGCGCTTCGTTGCAGAATTCCCCACCAAGCATCCGGTAACGCTGATCGAGGGCGAGTACGTCCCGAAGAAATTCTACGACGCAGTCCGCGGGCTGGAAAAGGAGCCCGAAGGCGGCAAGCGCTGTCGCAAATGTTTCGAATTGCGTCTTTCGGAATCCGCAAGAATCGCAAAGGAACTGGACTGCGAATACGTCACCACCACCCTTACCATCAGCCCCATGAAGGACGCTCAGGTTCTGAACGAAGTGATGGAAGAACAGTGCCAGAAATACGGTGTGAAGCGACTGCCCACGGACCTGAAAAAGAAGGGCGGATTCAAGCGTTCCACCGAACTTTCGGAGCAGTACCATCTTTACCGTCAGAACTTCTGCGGCTGCGTCTATTCCCAGCGGGAAGCTCAAGAACGTGAAGCACGCGCCGCCGCAAAAACTGCAGAAAGCAACGCAGAACTCTAAAGCGACTTCAGCAACGCCACAAGACTGAAAATATCCCAGGGGTTTTCATCCACAAATTCGCAGGGTACATGGGTTGCGGGCAAGATGTAGCTTAAGGTTGTCTTCGGTGCCCCAAAGCAGCGCTTATCCCTCATGAGGATTTCGCGGGGAGCAGGCACCAGACCCGCAGAGGTCTCGCGATAGTCTATGGCGTTGTGAACCTTGTTACCGCAGGAAATACAAGTCCCGCTAATGGAATGTGTGCCCGAAAGCATTGACCCACAGCACCAGTAATTATAAACGTCTCCACTGCAATGGGGGCAGCCATGATGGGCAACACCAAAGCAGTACTTGTAGTAGTTCAGAAGTTCACCGAGGCAAATGTACCTGCCCCCAAACCAGCAGTAGCTAAAGCCCACGTTGCTAAACTGCAGGGAGGCAAACTCCCGATACTTCATCACAAAATCCTTATGCTTCAGAATCAGCGGCAAGTTCTCCAAAAAACATTCTGCCGCCTGGTCACGGCCTAAGGCCGCAGACATTTTCTTGCGCAATTCATGCTGGGCAAGAGCTTCGGCCAGTTCTTTTTCGCCAATATCCAGCGTCTCGTAAATGAAGGAACGCAAACGTTTAGGGACATTTCCATTCTCTGCTATATGGCAAAATTTTGCCAGCAGGCTAGAATCCGTTTCCCTGAGTTTTACATCACGACTTTCGCAGTGGCGCTTGTACATTTCCAGAAGATCGCCGGGAACATAGCCCTTTGCAGCCATTCTTTCACGAATTATTCGTGCCAATTCAATGGCGGAATCCACATGGAAACCGTCACAGAACTTCTTTACAATTTGAGAATGAGAATTGGGTCCGTTCTTCGGACTAAAATCAAAAGACAAAGCCATAAGGCCTCCTCGTTTAGCTGTTTATATATCCGCCCGCAAGTAAGGTTAAATCGGCGGTTCATTATTTATATGGCGAATTTAAGTCGCCAAGTAAATTTGTTTAACTTGCCTAGAAATATACTCTAA
>NZ_MWQG01000004.1:0-149403 GCF_002210365.1 Fibrobacter sp. UWH1 | reverse complement strand
GGCATGCCGAACCGCGGCACTTTCACCGACGAACGCGACGGCCGCGTTTACAAGTACACGACCATCGGAGACCAGGTGTGGATGGCAGAAAATTTAAAGTACGAACTGCCTTATCCGTACAGCATGTGTTATGGCAAAAAGACGTGTTATTGGAAACAGCGTTTTCAGTTTGATGATATTGGTGATACAGTATGTGTTGAAGATACATCCAAGCTCGCCGAAATCGGCCAACGCATGAACACCACCTGCACAACAAACGAATGCATCGCCGACGAATTCTGCGAACGATTTGGGAGGTATTATAACCTTTATGAAAATGGGGAAAAGGAGGGGTTCTTGGACAGGGTTCTGTTGGATACGATATGTCCGCAGGGGTGGCGTGTGCCGTCCAAAGCAGAATGGGAAGTTTTGATGGAATCTGTTCAAAATGATGAGTTGAGACTTTTAGAAGAAGAATCCTATGATAGACTTGATTCGGAAACGAAAAAATGGTATAAAAGGCCAGATAATTCTTGTGGCTATTCGGTGCCACTTAATGGATACCTTTTTATGAATGGCGCAATGCAGCGATTTTCAATTACATCTGCATTTGCAACAACGACGGCTAAAAACGAACTTTATGCGTGGAATATGATTATGGAATTTGGGAATATGGCTTTTACATCGCATAATTTTATCTCCATCCGTTGCCTCAAGGATTGATCATGCCAAAATTTTTGCTATCCATCCTTCTTTTTTCCGTTTCCTCCTTCGCTCTTACCCTTGACCAGGTGCGTGCCGACCTTAAGTCCCGCGCCCTCTCGCAGGATTCTGTGGAAATGAGCATCCGCACCACGGTGAACACGCCGGCAGGCAGGTGGTTTCCATTTACATGGTTCAGAAGGGCCGTTCCAAGACCTACACCGAGATGAAGACGTCGTTCATGAACCAGCGCAGCATCGTAAACGGCTCTCGTATGAAGGTCATTGACTTGAACACGAATAAGTTCCAGATTTTGCCGTACAACGGAGAGGCTTTGGAGGCCCAGAAGTACACGAACTTCAACCCCCTCGACGCCGGCGAATGGAAATCCCCGGTGAGAGTGTCCGAAAACTTATACAAGATCGAGGGTGCCGAGGGTGCGCTTTACTACAATTCCCAGAAAAAACGCATCGAAAAGCTTGAAAACGATGATGCAGAAAAGTCCGTGCATACGACGTTCGCCTACGATTCCGAGAATAACCTGAAATCCATGGTGGTCTCCGTGATGGTTTCGGGTATCGAGACGAAGGTGGTAACGAAAATCCTCGCGCTCCGCAGCTCCGCCAAGTTTCCGGATAAGTTGTTTGAATTCTAGGAAACTGAAAAAAGGAAACTCTTATGAAAAAGGTAATGGCTTCGCTTTTGTTCGCCTTGCTGGCACTGTTTTTCTCTTCTTGCCTCACTGACTCCGACGAGGCATGGAGCGCCGAGAAGGTGTGCCCCGACATCGGCACGAACGCCTATGGCATGCCGAACCGCGGCACTTTCACCGACGAACGCGACGGCCGCGTTTACAAGTACACGACCATCGGAGACCAGGTGTGGATGGCCGAGAATCTGAATTACAAGACTGAGGCATGGAGCGTATGCTACTTTGAAGAGGATGGCTGTAATACTGTGGGGCGTTTTTACCTGTATGACAGTGCAAGCTGCCCACTTGGCTGGCATTTGCCATCTATGGATGAATGGCAGATTCTTGGGAAAAGTGTTGATGGATCAGGGAATGCCGCCTTGCATTTGAAAAGTGTGTCTGGCTGGATTCCTTTGAACCCTGGAGACTCTGCTAATGGGTATGATGATTGCGGTTTTAATATGCAACCATCTCTCGCCAAGAGAAGGGATGATGGCTTGTATGCGTACTTTTTGACGTCAACATTGGATTCTTCGATTCGAACAAATGACGTTCCCAATCACGTTTGGCGAGCGGTTTTTGCTTCTCAACGAACGTCTCTTCACTTTGGCTCAGTTCTACGTGAAGGCGATGTCTCCAATGTCCGTTGCGTAAAGGATTGACCTTTATTACATTTTTCTCATGAAAACAATAGAAGTTGTGGCCGGTGTTATTTGCGACGAATCCGCCGGGACGAAAAAGTTCTTTGCAACCCAGCGTGGCTACGGCGATCAAAAGGGCGGGTGGGAATTCCCGGGTGGAAAAATGGAACCTGGCGAAACTCCTGAGCAGGCCTTGGCCCGAGAGCTAAAAGAGGAACTGGCCGTTGATGTGGAGGTGGGGCAGTTCATTACCACGGTGGAATATGATTACCCTAAATTTCACTTGACCATGCATTGCTATTTCTGTTCCATTGTGAATGGAAGTGTTACTTTATTAGAACACCAAGCGTCTCGTTGGTTGGGGCCCCAGGAGCTTCATGGTCTGGATTGGCTTCCTGCGGATGTGGGGGTGGTGAAGGCCATATTGGCATTGTAGTACCTTAAGACAGGCGCATAAATATTCTATATTTTCCCCCATAATGAAGTTACCTATCGTATGTATTATTGGACGCCCCAACGTAGGCAAGTCCTCCCTGTTTAACCGCATTCTCGGCCGTCGTGCCGCCGTGGTTAGTGACCGTGATGGCGTCACCCGCGACCGTCATTACCAGAATGCCCGTTTCAAGGGTCATGAATTTACCGTGGTGGATACTGGCGGATTCCTGCCCGACGACACCATCGATGTGCTGGCCGATAGCGTCCGCACCCAGATTTTTAATGCAGTCAATGAATCCGACTTGGTGCTGTTCATGGTGGATGTCCGTGTGGGCATTACCAAGCTGGACCAGCAGTTCGCACGCCTGATCCGCAAGCTGGACAAGAAGGTGATTCTTGTGGCCAACAAGAGCGAAAACGGTGGCGACCGTCAGGAAAGCTATGAATTCCTGAAGCTGGGTTTTGGTCAGCCCCGCACTATCAGTGCCCTGACCGGTTACGCCTGCCTTTCCCTTCTCGATGAAATCATCGCTGTGCTTCCGACTCCGGTTCGCGGTGAACGTCGTGAAGAACGCCCCATCAAGTTTGCCATTCTCGGTCGACCCAACGCCGGCAAGAGCACCTTGCTCAACCGCCTGCTGAACGAAGAACGTGCCGTGGTCAGCGATATTCCGGGTACCACCCGCGATTCCATTGACTGCGACTTTGTTGTAGATGGCAAGAAGTTTGTTGTTACCGACACCGCTGGCCTCCGCAAGAAGGCCAAGGTCGACGACGAAGTGGAAATCTTCAGTAACATGCGCACTCTGGAAAGCATTCGCCGTTCCGACGTGTCTGTGCTGATGGTGGACTGCACCCGCGGTCTCGAAATTCAGGATTTCCGCATCATCACCGAAATTCGCAAGGCTGGCAAGGGCCTGGTCCTGTTGCTGAACAAGTGGGACATTCTCCCCAACAAGACCGAAAAGTCCTTTGACCACATGGTTAAGGAAATGATGGAACGCGAACCCATGCTGGAATACGTTCCCATTCTCTCTATCAGTGCCAAGGAAGGCCAGCGCATCAACCGCGTCATTCAGGCTATCCAGACCGTGTATGCCAACTGCCGCCGAGTTCTTGGCCGCGACAATGTTGCCCAGGCTTTCGCTAAGTTCATCGAAGAAAATCCGGTGCCTAGCCAGAACGCCCGTACGGTTCAGCTGACCCGTGCCTGCCAGATCATGGTGGAACCCCCTGTAATCGCTATCGAGACCCGCACCCCTGATTTGGTGGCCGAGTCTTACAAGCGCTACCTGATGAAGAAGTTCTTTGAGGAATTCCAGCTGCAAGGCGCTCCTCTCCGTTTGAACTTCGATATGAAATTAACCCTTAGAAAGGATGAAGAACTTGAACAGTTTACTGAGTCTTCCAATAGCGTACTTGCTGGGGTCGATACCCAGCGCCATATGGATCGCAAAAATCGCGAAAGGTAAGGACTTCGATATCCGCGAATACGGATCGAAGAATGCCGGCCTTACAAATACATTCCGCGTCTTGGGCTGGAAGCCCGCCCTGCCGGTTGTGTTCATGGACTTGCTGAAGGGTTTCTTTGGACCTTTCATTGCCGCTCTCATGTGCAAGGCCCAGGTTGAAGCCGGTGGTGCCGACTGGTCTAGCTGGGTTCCCCTGGTTGCTGGTCTTCTGGTGATTCTTGGCCATAGCTTCACTTGTTTTGCCGGTTTCCGCGGCGGTAAGGGTGTTCTGGCTGCACTGGGTGTGTTCCTTGCCATTAGCCCCATTACCGTGCTTATCGGTTTTGCCACCTGGATTATCCTGACCTTCTCTACAAAGTATGTGTCTGTGGGGAGCATTGGCGGCTGCGCCGTTCTGGGTCTTCTGTCTGTGTACGGCTACCTGGTTCCCGAACATTATCTGGAATCCATCAATCTCGGTCAGATGATTCTTGCCGTGATTGTTGCTGTCTTTGTGATTGTAAAGCATAAGTCCAACATCAAACGTTTGATGAATGGTACCGAAAACGGTTTTGGTAGCAAGCGCAAGACTCCCAAACAATAAACGTTAATTTTGTAGATTGTTTTGTAAACGAGGTTTTTATTATGAAAGTTACAGTTTTGGGTACCGGCGGCTGGGGTCTTACCCTGGGCCAGGTGATTTACGAAAATAAGAACGACATTACTTTTTGGACCAATTCCCAGGCTGAAGTCGATCTGCTTTCTACTGAACATCAGTACAAGGATAAGCTTCCCGGTGTAATTTTCCCCGCTGACTTTAAGTATACCACCGACATGAATGCCGCCCTCGAAGGCGCAGAAATGGTGATGATCGTGGTGCCTTCCCAGTTCATGGGCGGTGTTGCCAAGAATCTTGGTCAGTGGACCCCTGAAAAGGGTAAGGAACCGGTGGTGGTTTGCGCTACCAAGGGTATTCTCGAAGGTACCAATCAGCTCATGAGCGAAGTCCTTCTTGAAAATGTTCCTTGGCTCACCGACGACAAGATGGTTGCCTTTAGCGGTCCGTCTCACGCCGAAGAAGTTAGCCGCCATGTGCTGACTGCAATCGTTGCCGCTTCTACTAGCGAAGAGTCTGCAAAGCTGGTGCAGAAGGCTATGAGCTGCTCCTACCTCCGCGTGTACACCTCTACCGATATTATCGGTGTGGAACTTTGCGGTTCCGTGAAGAACGTGATTGCCATCGCTTCTGGTGTGCTTTATGGTGTTGGCGCTGGCGACAATACTCGTGCAGCCCTCCTCACTCGCGGTCAGGCAGAAATGTGCCGCCTGGGTCGTGCCATGGGTGCCAATCCCGAAACCTTCGCTGGCCTTGCCGGTATGGGTGACTTGATTGTGACTTGCCTTTCTCAGCATAGCCGTAACCGTTATGTGGGTGAACACATCGGTAAGGGAGAAACTATTGATCAGGTTCTCGGCGGCATGAAGATGATTGCCGAAGGCGTCCCCACTTGCCGTAGCACCAAGGCTCTGGCCGACAAGCTTGGCGTCGAAATGCCTATCGTGAATGCTGTTTACGACTTGCTCTTTGGTGGCAAGACCGTGAAGGAAGTTTTCGACGAAATTTGGGGCCGTGACCTGAAGGCCGAAAACTGGAACTAACTTCCACCCTAAAGCTTAAGCAAAAAGTCCTGGTGAAATACCAGGACTTTTTTGCTTTGTTATGAATTACGAGTTATAAAACCAGGCGCCTCCGGCGCGATTATTTGTTCCCTTTGAGGACTGCAAATGCTACAGCCCCCTGCACGGCCTGGAAAATCATGGGGATGTAGCCGATCAGGGCCGCGGCCAGGACGATGTCTGCGGGAATTCCCAGCAGACCTGTAAACAGGCTGACGTTCACACTTTCGCGAAGTCCTATCCCATTGATGGAAATGGGCAACATGGAAACCGTTATGGTGATGGTCATGAATATGGTTATGGTGGCCAAGTCAACAGGGGAGCCTACGGCCTGGAAGTAGGCGTAGTGGATTAGAATCGAAGAAATCTGCAGCCAGATGGAATCCACACCCGAAAGGATGAAGGCTTTCTTGTAACCGCGGTAAATGCTGAAGGCGTTTTGCAGTTTCAGGAGGAATGGAATCTTCTGGCCTAGTGTGTCGGGAATCTTTATTTTGTCTGAAAATAGCCCGGCCGTAATGATCAGGATGCTGAGGAGGGCCACTCCGCAAACCGCTCCCGTGTAAATGGCGGGAATTTGCAGTCTGGTAATGACAAAGGGGAACATGGCGAAGAAGCAGAGGAACATGGCCAAAAGCCCCATCACTCTCGATATGACGACGGCGGCGACGGAATTTGCCGTGTTGCCGAAACGCTTGCCGAAGGCGATTGTCTTTACGGCATCCCCGCCAAATCCGCTGGGAAGCAAGTTGTTGAAGAAATAGCCCAGGGCGATGTAACCGTAAAAAATTCTGAAGGGGACTTTCTTGCCTTCGTCAAGAAGCAGACAACGCCATCGGTTGGCTTGGATTGCCATGCTAAAAACGGTGCAGATCAGGATAAGTCCAATCCAGGGGAGAGCCTGTTCCGTCCAATGGCTGCTGACCTTTGCGAAGGGAACCTTGTAAAAGATAAAGCCAAGGCCGCCCACACTTACAACGACCTTCAGCAGGTTCAGCAGTTTTTTCTTTAGGTTGGATTGGCTCTGCATGGATTATTTCCCTGCGACTTCTGCGGCAATTTCTGCAAGTTCCCTGGCGCTCTTTTCCCAGGTAAACTGGCTCACCCAGGCATCAATCTTGTCGTCAAACATTCCCTTGGAGTCAATGGATTTTTCGAGAGCCTGTGCTACGCTGGAAGGATCCTTGGGGTCAAAATAGGTGGCCACGTCACCGCCAACTTCAGGCAACGAAGATGTGTTGGAACAGGCGACCGGAGTACCGCAGGCGAATGCCTCCAGAACGGGAAGGCCGAAACCTTCATACAGGGAGGGGAGCACAAAAAGGTCTGCCAGGTTGTACAGATTTACCAGGTCGTCCTGGCTTACCATGCCTGCGTGAATTGTCAGGTCAGCGATTCCCAAGTCAGATTCCTTGGTGGCGTTGGTGCGCCCGGCAAAGGCCTTGCCTACGAGAACGAGACGGCAATCTTCCTTGCCCTTCATCTGGGCGAAACCGTCAAGGAGTCCGTTCAAATTCTTGTGAGGAAGAAGGTTGCCTACATACAGGAGAATCTTCTTGTCGCGGGGAATGTTGAACTTTTCGTAAAGGTATTCCACGTCTTCCTTGGGCTTGCGGATGAATTCCTTACCGGCTGCCAGAAGAACCTTAGTAATCTTGCTTGTGTCTGCGTTGTAGAAACGGACCAGGTCGTTCTTTGTGCTTTCGGAATCGACAATGATACGGTTGGCGCGCTTGCAGACAAACCAGAAAATAAATTTAAAGTAGAGGTGGACAATTTTTGAGGGCAGGAATTCTGGATAGACCAGGTGGGTCAAATCGTGAATGGTGACCATCATTTTGCCGCGGTAGAACAGGGGCACATTGCAATGGGGAATGTGCAGGACGTCTGGCTTTTCACGGCGAAGTTTGCAATAGGGGAACTTCAACTGTTCCTTGTACCCGTAAATGCCGCTGATGAAAGGGATGTGCTTTGGAACTTCAGGATATTCTGCAAGTTCCTTGGGGTCGCCCAGAGCGATTTTGTAGCCGACGTCCTTCAGCCAATGCTGAATGCAGGTGCCAATGCCGGAACGGCTGACCATGCGTGCGTCAATTGCGATTTTAGGCATTTCTTTCATTGTCAAACATCCACTTCAAAGTTTCTTGGATGGGAGTGCCGCGCCAGTAGCCTGCGTTTACAATGCGGCTATTATCCGCACATTGGTAGGGCATGTCGACGGGGCGCATCCTTTCGGGATCCTGTTCTACGTTGATCTTGACCGTTGCAAAACTCACGATGGTCTGTAGCAAGTCCTCGACCTTATGGGCCTTTCCGGACCCCACGTTATAGGTGTGGAATTCGTTCTTGTTTTCAAGAAGCAGACGGTAGGTTCGAACCACGTCGCGGACATCGGAAAAATCTCTGTAGGCGCTTAGGTTGCCCACCTTGATGGTTCCTTCCTGGCCGCTTTTTTCGATGCGGGCAGCCTGTCCGATGAAGCTAGGAATGGCGAAGGCTTCTACCTGTCCTACGCCAGTGTGGTTAAAGGAACGGGTACAGATAATCTGCATTCCGTATTTCTTGCGAAAAAGGTCTGCAAAATTTTCCTGGGCAATCTTGGAAATTCCATAGGGGTTTGATGCCTGCAGGGAATCGCTTTCCTTGAGGGGGGATTCCTGTTGGGCGTATTCCTCGGCGCTTCCGATCAGGAGGGTCTTGGCGTGGGGGGCCAGTTCCTGGATTGCTTCCAACAAGTACAGCGTACCTTTAACATTGACGTCCATTGTCAAGGTCGGATTTTTCCAGGAGGCACCAACAGAACTGATGGCGGCCAAGTTTACGATGTAGTCGGGATTGCTCTTGCGGATGGCAGCTTCTAGGCTGGCCTTGTCAAGAAGGTTGATTTCGGGCATGTCCGTTGGAAAAACAGTGTGCCCGGCTTCTTCCAGTTCGCGGGTCAGGTATTTGCCCACGAAACCTGCTGCTCCGACAATGAGAGCCCTGCCCATTAAATTTTACCTTCGGCCAAAAGCTTGATGTCGCTTGCGACCATGCGGGAAACCAGGTCTTCGTAGCTGATTTCGGGTTTCCAACCGAGAACCTTGCGGGCCTTGCTGGAATCGCCGATGAGAAGGTCTACTTCTGCGGGGCGGAAGAACTGAGGGTTGACCTTGACCACGACCTTGCCGTTGTCATTGCGGGTGGCGAATTCGTCGACGCCCTGTCCGTGCCAGGTCAATTCCATACCGGCAGCCTTGAAGGCCATAGTCACAAATTCGCGAACCGTATGAGTTACGCCCGAAGAAACGACGAAGTCGTCTGCAGTGGGCTGCTGGAGCATAAGCCACATGGCGCGTACATAGTCTGCGGAATGACCCCAGTCGCGGCTGGCGTCCATATTGCCCAATTCGACGCAATCCTGAAGGCCTGCCTTGATCTTGGCAACGGCGATGGTAATCTTACGGGTTACGAATTCGGCTCCGCGGCGTTCGGATTCGTGGTTGAAGAGAATGCCGGAGCAGGCGAACATTCCGTAGCTTTCGCGGTAGTTCTTGATAATCCAGTGTCCGTACAGCTTGGATACGCCATAAGGGCTGCGGGGGTAGAACGGCGTTTCTTCGTTTTGCGGAATGGCCTGGACCTTTCCGAACATTTCGCTGGTGCTTGCCTGGTACACGCGGGTGTCGGGCTTGCACAGACGTACCGCTTCCAGAAGCTTTGTAACACCGATGGCATTGATGTCTGCGGTAGAGAGGGGCGTTTCCCAGGATGTAGTCACGAAGGACTGTGCTGCCAGATTGTAGATTTCGTCGGGCTTGGCGATTTCCATGGCTCTCAGCAGGGAGGCGGAGTCGGTCATATCACCGAAGATAAACGTTACCTTACCCTGGAGGTGCTCGGCGTTGTTAAAGTCCAGTTTGCTCTTGCGACGGACTAAACCGAAGACTTCGTAGCCTTTCTCCAAAAGAAACTCTGCCAAATAGGAGCCGTCCTGGCCAGTAATACCTGTAATCAATGCTCTTTTCATAGTTTTAAAGATAGTAATATTCGGCGAATTCCTTCGCGAAAGGGGAGGCTGCTTTTTTTATATTGCGGCTATGGCTTTTGTACATCTTCAGACCCATTCCGAATTTTCTGTTCTTCAGGCATCTGCCCGTCTTGATGATATTCTTGCTGCCGCAGCAAAAGATAACGCACCGGCTATCGCCCTTACCGACCATGGTGCCATGTTTGGTATTCTGGAATTCCAGACTCGTGGACAGGGGCTTAACAAAAAACGCAAGGGTGACGGCCAGCCTCCTCTGAAAACTCTGTACGGATGCCATGTCTATATTGATACCCCCAGCGCAACCAGCAAGGATAACCTGACATATGAACGCCTGACCCTTCTGGTTGAAAATGAAAAAGGGTATTATAACCTGCTCCGTATCGTCAGTTACCGTTACGAAGATGGTGACCGCTGGGCTGAAATTCCTTCTGTTCCCCTAGAGACGGTGGA
Source organism: Fibrobacter sp. UWH1 (assembly GCF_002210365.1). Classification (NCBI taxonomy): domain Bacteria; kingdom Pseudomonadati; phylum Fibrobacterota; class Fibrobacteria; order Fibrobacterales; family Fibrobacteraceae; genus Fibrobacter; species Fibrobacter sp. UWH1. The sequence continues at coordinate 139,347 of NZ_MWQG01000004.1, read as the reverse complement.
AGAGTTCAAGGAAGGTATCATTGCCATCGCAGGTGACTTTTTCAGTAAGTACGGTCAAAGTGTTGCCGCAGGTCGTAATTCCGTTGCCCGCGAATACATGGAAAGTCTCGATAAGATTTTCGATCACGACCATCTGTATTTCGGGGTGTGCGATAACGGTGTTCCTCAACAAAAATTGGTAAACGATTTTACGGTTCAGCTGGCAAATGAATTAGGCCGTGAGGTTGTGGCCGTAGGTGATGTCCACTACATCAACAAGGAAGATGCCCAGGCTCATAAAATCCTTCGTTGCATTTCTACAAAGACGACTTTGAATGATGCCGGTGACAAGAGATTCCCTACCGATGGATTCTACTATCAGACCGAAGAAGAAATGGTGGCCAAGTTTGGCCATATTCCCGGTGCCATCGAAAATACCGTAAAGATTGCAGAACGTTGTAACTATACCGTCAAGACCGGTATCGGTGATGAATTCTGGCCTCGATTTGCCATTCCCAAGGACTTCCTGGAAGGTGAAGAATATCAGAACATCAAGGCCATCATGAAAGCCGAATACGATGCGGAATATCCCGTAGTTCGTGAACGCGAATTGAAGGGCGTCATCAAGGACAAGAAGAAAAAAGTCCAGGAACAGTATTGTGCCGAAAAGGGAATCGAACCTGACGCTCTAACTGATGATGACAAGGCTGAAATTGATCGTCTGTCGGCTCCCGAATTCTTTAACGAAGAGGATAACAAGGCTTGGGACAAGGCTGTTCATCGCTGGTGTAAGCCGGGCTCTGACTCTGACATTTATATCATCCATCTTTGTAATGGCTTCTTGAAGTGGCGCTTCCCCGAAGAAAATTTCAAGTTCCCCGAACATACGACGGACGTGGGCGCCCGTATGTACAAGGAGCTGAACTGTATCCGAAACATGAACGTGGCTGGCTACCTGCTCATTGTGTGGGACTTCATTAACTGGGCCCGTAACAACGGTATTCCCGTGGGCCCGGGTCGTGGTTCTGCTGCAGGTTCTCTTGTTACCTACATCATCGGTATTACGGACATTGACCCTCTAAAGTTTGACTTGCTCTTTGAACGATTCCTGAATCCGGAACGTGTGTCCATGCCCGATATCGATACGGACTTTGCCGACCGTGACCGTGGCCGCGTGATTGATTACGTGACCCAGAAGTACGGCAAGGAATGCGTGGGCCAGATTATTACTTACGGTATGCTGAAGTCCAAGGCGGTAATTACGGACGTGGCCCGTGTTCTTGGAATTGCTCCTGCCGATGCCAAGGCGGTTACGAAACTGTTCCCCCAGCGTACTTTGAACTTCAGTTTGAAGCAAGCCTGGACCGGTAAGGACAAGAAGGGTAACAACCTGGAAGATGATTATAGCCCGGAACCGCTGCAGGCTCTGATCAAGTCCCGCGCCATGTATCAGACCCTTTGGGATACGGCTCTGATGTTGGAAGATTTGCCCCGTCAGACAGGCGTTCACGCTTGCGGCGTTGTGATTACGCCGACCCCCATTTATAACTTGGCTCCCCTTTATCGCGCCGCCCCCGAAGATACTCCGGTGGTGATGTACGATAAGCATTACGCAGAAGACATCGGCCTTCTGAAAATGGACTTCCTTGGTCTGATCAACTTGTCCATCATTCAGGATACGGTCCGAATGGTCAAGCAGAATCGCCAGATTGAAGTGGACATGAGCCATATCCCTCTGGATGACAAGGCGACCTTCGACCTTTTGAGTAAGGGTATGACCACTACGGTGTTCCAGTTCGAATCTCCGGGTATGCAGAAATACCTCCGTGAACTGAAGCCCAACCGTATCGGTGACTTGATCGCTATGAACGCCCTGTATCGTCCGGGTCCTATCGATCAGATTCCCCACTTTATTGCCCGTAAGCTGGGTAACGAAGAAATCGACTGTTACCATCCGGACTTGGAAGAAGTTCTGGGTGAAACTTACGGCGTTATCGTGTATCAGGAACAGGTGATGAAGCTTGCCCAGATTCTGGGTGGCTACACGCTGGGTGGCGCTGACAATATCCGCCGTATCATGGCCAAGAAGATGCCCGAGAAGATGGCTAAGCTTGAACCGGAATTCTTCGAAAAGTGCGTTAACAGGGGCTACGACAAGGCCATGATTCAGAAGGTCTGGAACGCCGTGCTTCCCTTCTGCGGATACGCCTTTAACAAGAGCCATGCTGCTGCCTACGCTTACGTTGCCTATCAGACCGCTTACCTGAAGACCCATTACGGCCCCGAATACATGGCCGCATCCATGACTTCCAAGATGGGTAAGACCGAAGATATCGTGACCATCATTTTGGAATGTAAACGCCTGGATATTGAAGTGGTTTCGCCTAATATCAACGCTTCTGTGGGTGAATTTATCGCTAATGAAAAAGGTCAAATTTTATTTGGCCTTGCAGGTATCCGCAATGTGGGTTCCGCTGTTGTGGAAGACATCGTTGCAGAACGTGAACGTGGCGGCAAGTATACCGATCTGTTCAGTTTCTGCAAACGCGTTGTAGAATATCAGGCTTCCCAGAAAGAAAAACGCCCGCCCATGAACAAACGCCTGATTGAAAGCCTTGTGATGGCTGGTGCGTTGGACGATTTCCCTGGAAGCCGCGCTGCCTTGATGGCCTCTGTAGACAAAGCTATGGACGTGGCTGCGAAAAAGCAGGAAGACCGTGACCGCGGTCAGATTTCCCTGTTCGATATGGGCGGTGGCGAACCGGCTATGGATAGTTCCGCCGAAGTTCTTGAAGAAGCGGAAGAATGGACCGCTATGGAAATGCTCAACAAGGAACGGGATATTCTGGGCTTGTTCCTGTCGGGCCACCCGCTGGATGAATTCCGTCCGGAACTTCAGGGCTTTAGCACCTGTTCCCTGGCTGAAGATGAGCTGAGCCATCATGTGGGTGATGCCGTCGTGGCCGTTGGCGGTGTGGTCATCAAGTTGAAGTCCATCGAAACGAAGAAGGGCGATACCATTGGTGTTGGCACCATTCAGGATTTCCACGGAGACCTGGATGTCTTCTTCAAGAAGGATATGTGGGAACAGTTCCGCGATACCGTGACCATCGATGACCGCGTTCTGATGAAAGGCTCCCTGGAACCGCAACGAATGTCTGATGGCCTCCAGCTTGTTGTGCAGGAAGTCATTCAGTTGGATCGTGTCCGCTTCGATATGGTGAAATACATCCATATGGCCATTCTCTCGAACATGGTGGATGAAGAATTTGCCGAGAAACTGCAGGACTTGATGGAACGTAACGCCCCCTTCGTAGAAGAAGGAGAACGGGGTTGTGACCTGATTTGTCATGTGGAATCTGAATCTGGCAACGTACATGTGCTTGCTCTTAAAAAGAGCAAGGTGGTTTATTCTCCGGAACTTCTTGGAAAACTTCGTAAAGAACTCGGCGCTATCAAGGTGTGGGTTTCTAGCAATGCAAGAAGGTAAACCGTACATCCTCTTTTGTGCGGGTGAAGATTCTGGAGACTGCATTGGTGAAAGCCTAGTCTCTGCCTTTTTCAAAAAAGGGGCGCATCAGTTTGATGCCTTGGGCTCAGGTGGCCCCCGCATGCAAGGGGCGGGTCTGCGCGCTCTTGTGGAATATGAGGATTTGCCGGTATCCGGTTTTGGCGATGTGCTTCCTAAGTATCTGAAACTTCGTCGAGACTATAAGACTCTGGAAACGGTGTTGGCTAATCCTGCCTGCAAGGGGCTGGTGGCCATTGACTATCCCGGGTTCAACATGAAGCTAGTCCAGCTGGCGGGGCGTCTCGGAAAACCAAGCCTTTATGTGGCGCCGCCCCAGGTGTGGGCCTGGAAGGCGAAACGTGCCAAGCAGTTGGCGGTTGTTCCTCAGACACGACTGGCTGTGTTTTTTGAATTTGAGAAAGCCCCTTATGAGATGGAAGGATGCTCCGTTTCTCGTTTGCGACACCCTTTTGCAGAATCCACCCATGAAGAAGTGACGAACTCTTCCGAACAAAAAAATCTTCACGAAAAAATCCTGCTGATGCCGGGTAGCCGTAAGGGGCAGACTCTGCGCAATATTCCTGTTTTCCTGAAGATTGCATCGAAGTTCCAGGATCAAAATTTTGCTTTCGTCGCGGCCCGAAAAAGTTTGGTGGCCCTTATTCAAGACTGCCTAAACCGTTATTTCCACGGAAAGGTTCCCTCCTGGATTCAGGTGGTCGAGGCTCCCTCTCTGCCCCAGGAACGGTGTGCTTTCTATAGAAATTCCCAGGGGGCGATTTCTGCTCCGGGAACGGCTACCTTGGAACTTGCCTTGTCCGGGGTTCCCCTGGTCGTCTGTACCAAGCCGGATGCATTGACCTATGCCCTAGGGAAACGTCTTGTCAGGACGTCCTATTTTTCTCTCCCTAATATTGTTTTATCGCAAGCGAGTACTGCTGAATTTATAAAGTACCGTTGGAATGATTCGTCTTACGAACAGGCCGCCGAAGCCTTAAAGTCGGCCATGTCATTACGCGAAAAAAAATCCGCAAAACTGGAATCAGAATTGCGGAATAATTTGTCTGAAGGACTGTCGTCAGAACAGTTAATGTCTGAATTTCTTGCTCAGTTCTTCTAATGTCAAACGCATCAGGGTCGGCGTTCCGTAGGGGGATTTCAACGGTTCGTCGGTGGTCATGAGCTGGCCCATCAATGTGGCCATTTCTTCTGGTTTCAACTTGTCTCCTGCCTGGTAGGCGTTGGTCTTTGCCCAGGCCTTGGCGATAATGTCTTGCACCTTTACCATGTCGCCTTCGCTGTTGCCGTCGATGCTGTCCAGAAAGTCTCGTACCGCCTTGATGGCTCGTGACAGCGGCAATGCGCTGGGGATAGAACGGATCTGGTAAGTGTCTCCGCCAAAGTGTTCGATGTAAAAGCCCAACTGCTGGAACTGGCTTTCGACAGAACTGAGAACCTGGGCCTCGATCTTGCTGAGTTCCAGATGTTCCGGGAACAGAAGTTCCTGGCTGTCCAGGGCGGAACCGTTTCGCAAAGTCTCCAGAGCCTGTTCGTACAGGATGCGGGAATGGGCGGCATGCTGGTCGATGATGAGCAAACCGTTGACGTCTTCGCCGGCAATGTAGGTGTTGGCGATCTGGAAAAAGGCAGGGGGATTCCAGACGGGAGGAGCCTTGACCTCGGCCTTCTTCTCTGTTTCCAGGGAGATGACCTTTCCTGCTTCGGGGGTGCTGAACAAGTCCTGGTTCAAGTCGTCTTCGCGCTGTTGCTTTACCGGCTTAGGAGAAATCCAGGACTTGCTGAACGAAGGGGGCGTGTAAGAGGGCGTGTAAGGCTGCTTAGGGCCAGGATCCTTGAAACTTGTAGGGGGTGTGGGTTCGCTGACAGGTGCCGCAAACTGTAAGGGAGGGGCAAAGGAACTGGTCGGTGCCGCAGTCTCCGCAAACGAAGACGCTGCGGGGGCGGGCGAACTCATTTCATCGCTCAAGTCGATAAACGGGGAATTTGCTTCCATGTCCTGCTTGAACGTTTCGCGGATGGCGTGGAGGACGACCAGAAAGACTAGGTTCCCGTTGGCAAAGCGGACTTCTCGCTTGGCCGGGTGAACGTTTACGTCGAACTCCATGTCGGGCATGTCCAGGAAGAGTACCGATACAGGTTTGCACTGGGCACCGTAAGGCTCGTAGGACTGGGTAACCGCCTTGCTGACCATCTTGCTTTCGATGGGGCGGTTGCGGATGAACAAATACTGGTTGTTGCGCTTGCCGTTTGTTTCGGTCGTGGGGGAGACAAAGCCTGTGACGTGGATGCCTGCTTCGGTGTAGTCCACGGGGAGCAGCGCCTTTGCAATTTTAGAACCGATGGCTTCGGCGATTCTGCTTCGGAGCTCTCCGGGGACGCCTGTAAATACGGATTTGCCTCCAACCTTATAATCGAAGCGGATCTCCGGGTGGGCGATCGCTGTCTTAAGGATGACGTCAAAAATTCGAGTGCTTTCTGAAGTTTCGCTACTCAGGAACGTTCGACGGACTGGAGTGTTGTAAAAAAGATCTTCTACCAGGAAGGTTGTTCCGCGACTTGCCTGAATATCCTGTTTTTCTACCAGTTCGCCTCCTTTAAGAATGAGACGTCCGCTTTCGCCATCGTCTGTGGCGCTGGTGATTGTCAGCTTAGAAATGGCGGCGATTGAAGCCACGGCTTCGCCTCGGAAACCGTTTGTTCTTAGATGAAAAAGATCGTCGGCATTGTTTAGTTTAGATGTAGTATGCCTCAGGTAGCAGATGTCCAGGTCGGCGCTGCTCATGCCCTTCCCGTTGTCCGAAACCTGGATTTTTTTCTTTCCGCCTTCTTCGATAGTGACTTGAATACGGGTGGCTCCCGCATCAATTGCGTTCTCGATGAGTTCCTTTACAGCGGATGCCGGACGCTCAATAACTTCACCTGCAGCGATTTTATTGATGATTTCGTCTGGCAAAAAGTGGATTTCGGCGGTTTTCATGCCCAAAATATAGCCATTTGTGTGATGAATCTTGTTTTTTTTGCTAATTTAGTGGAACCAACTGGAATTTTGTGCATCTAGTCGAAAGAAACCACTGGAGTGAGGTTAAAAGTGCTTTCAAATCTATTTTTGCAGTTTACTCATATCGAACTGTTGATTTCCTATCCTGTGAAGGATATTCTTACGCTCGTTAAGCGGGACTCTCGCTTTAACGTGAAGATGCTTAATGACATCTACTTTGAAGATTCCTTCGTAGATGAAAGTGCACATCGCCTGGTTATGAACAATGTGGTGAGCTGGCTGTACGAACGTGGTGAAAATCCGGATACCTTCGTTCAGCGCATCATCGACCGCTGCGCCGCCTTCGAAGCTGTTCCGGCTCGTAGCGTGCTCCGTTCCTACCTCCCGTACGTTTCCCAGTTCTACGCTACCGAAGATGTCCGTCAGCTCTGCCTCGACATCATTCCCAAGCGTTATCCGCTTTTGAACGAATCAAAGTTCCTGCGTCGTGAACTCGTTGATGGCAACCGCAAGGAATACTTCTCCTTCCGCTTTGACTCTCCGGGTGTTCTGGTGACCAACCCCATGCGCTGGTTTATCGGCCTCGTCCAGATTGGCCCCATCCTCCTGAACACTCCGGCTTACGAACACATTGAGTTCAAGGCTGCACAGACCTCCTTCATTGAAGCTCTTGAAAACCGTGCCACCGCAGAAATGCGCGATGATGGCTTTATCTACGTTTCTGGTATCAAGGTCGGTAAGTACATGACCTTTGGCGACTGCCTGTCCGAGTACGGACTGGAATGGGAAGTCGAAGCCGAAACTAAGATGGCTTGTATCAAGGCTATCGAAGACGTGGTGGACGAAAAGACTGGTGCTGTACTGATCCACAAGGACTGCTACTACGGCTGTCCGGCAAGTGTGGTCTTCCTTGACTATAAGGCAAACGTTGTTGCACCGGAGCCTTTCAACAAGCTGATGAGCGCTGTTGTTAAGCAGGAATTTGATTCCTGGCAGCCCATCCAGCGCGCTCAGGAACAGCTCCTGGAAGCCATGAACGACTCCGTGACCATTATCTACTACAAGAGCGATGATTCCATTTCTGTGAACAGCAAGCACTTGATGCGTAACGTTCCTGCTCGAATCCTCCGCAACTTGCTTCGCGAATATACTGCTACCGGTCGTGAAGAATACGAAAACCGTGAATTCAAGCGAGATCCGGCAATCTGCATGGATCCGCTGCGCCCCAACTTTGAAAGCCGTCTGAACCGCGTGATTGCTCACATTAACGGTTCTGATGATCCGGATAAGCCGACTGAAGGCGTTAAGAAGTTCTTCGAAATTGAACGTCATCGCCGCGGCGGTTTCCGCTTTGTTCCGAAGTGCAAGATTATTTTCCGCGAAGAATAATCCTGTAGCGTAAACGATTCTTAAAATAAGCCGTGTACGACTAGTTTGTTGGAAACGGCTTATTTTTTATTGCAGTAAAGATGACTGAAAAAATATGCTTATTCTTAATAATTTTATGTAATTAAAAGTAAGATAATTGGTAGTTCTCTACTGCATAAAGAATGGTATATTTAGAATCGTGAACGGGAGAAGGGTAAATCCTCAAACAACTCTATCATTGCTCCCCTCCTGGTAAGTTCAAGGTTCCGGATTCCGCTCATATTTTCTCCTTCTTAGGAAAGGGTTCCCTTCGGGGAGCCCTTTCTTTTCTTTTGGACAAAAGGTCCAAAAGAGAAGCTTGTTCTTCGCCTCGGTCCTGTGAGTCCGCAAGCGACCTCCCGCGACACTCGGCTGGTACGTATATTGGGAATTTTTTTAACATTGCACTCGTTTTTGTGTTTTTCTGGAAATGAATGTATTTTGGGTGCGTATAGGAGGATCATTATGCGAGTTTTTTTTGTTCGCTTTTCTTTTTGTTTCGTTGGTTTTTGCTCATGAGCAGAATGCGGTTGGGAGGAATGGACCATCTGTTTATCCCTCCGCAAAAGACACTTTGACGGATGAACAGGTGTTGGAACTTCCGCCAATGGACTGGAGCATTGATAGTACGGAAATTTATCGTCAGCTGGTTTTGAACGAAATTCCCGAAGCCCGCTATGGCCAGAATGTTTTTGGTATCGTAGTCGGTGGAGCAATGACTGCAGCAGGCTTATATTGTGTGGGATCTGTCATCTATTTGGAAAATAATGGTTCTAGAGGTCCGGATAATCTTTTTGATGGTGTTGTTGAAGCCGTTTTTTTGGTTGCTTCTGTTCCGCTGTTGCTTGTTGGTGGCCCGATTTTAGGGTATAATATCTATTACTTGAATGAACATCGTGCTCATGCTAGACAACTTGATGAGTATTTGAAATCTGAAAATGCCTACAAGCGTCGTAGGGCTGCCGGAAATCCTAATGCAGTTAGTGTCAGTATTGTTCCTACCATAGACTTTGCTCATGCTGGTGGTGGAATGAATTTAATGGTGGCATTTTGATTCATCTATAGTGCGGTCTTTTTGCAACGTCTTTAGATAGAAAAGCCCCGGATTTTCTCCGAGGCTTCTTCAATTTTATTGTGTTGCGCGGAACCGGTCCGCGAAAAATTAGCGCTTTCTTAAAAGCATTTGCGCGACCTTCGACCGCGCCAATGGCTCCCGAAAACTAACGTTTTCTTGCAGCCATCTCTTTCTTCAGGATATCCATGACGGGGCCGATTTCGGCGGGAGCCTTGAAGATGGGGTTTGCGTACTTGCTGCAGATGCCTTCCAGCTTCTGTTCGTGGTAGCCCACCTTGAATTCGGTGAATTTCAGGCCGTGAGCGGTGCTGATGACAACAACGTCTTCGTCCTTGTCGATCTTGCCTGCAGCGCAGAGTTTTTCCAGGGCACCGAGAGCAACACCGGTGTGCGGGCAGCAGTAGAGACCGATGCGGTCGCCGCGGTGTGCTGCGTTTGCCAATTCTTCTTCGTTAACGCTAACGACCATGCCGTTAGTACTCTGGATTGCGCGGACTGCCTTGGGGTAGCTGACCGGGTTACCGATCTGGATTGCGGAAGCGAGAGTCTTCTTAGCCTGCATGGGAACCAGCTGGTCGAAGCCGCGTTCGTATGCCTGGTAGAACGGATTGGCGTTTTCTGCCTGAGCCACGATGATGCGAGGAATGCGGTCGATGAGGCCCATAGCCTTGCAGTCTTCGAAACCCTTGGCGAGAGCGGAAACGTTACCCAGGTTGCCGCCCGGAATAATCACGGTGTCGGGAACCTTCCAACCAAGTTCCTGGCAGATTTCCGGAGAGATGGTCTTCTGACCTTCCACGCGGAGGCTGTTCATGGAGTTGGCGAGGTAAATGCGATTGTCCTTGGTGACTTCCTGAACGATCTTCATGCAACCGTCGAAGTCGGTGTCCAAGGCGAGAACGATGCTACCGTTAGAGATGGGCTGGATCAGCTGGGCGACGCTAGTCTTGCCTGCGGGCAGGAACACGATAGAGGGAATGCCTGCCTTGGCGCAGTAAGCGGAAAGGGCTGCAGAAGTATCACCGGTAGAAGCGCAAGCGACGGCGTCAATCGGGTGAATGTTCTTCTTGATGATGTGGTTCACCTGGCTTACCAGAACGGTCATGCCCAGGTCCTTGAAGGAACCGGTGTGGGAGTTGCCGCAAAGCTTGACCTTCAGGCTCTTGATGCCCAGTTCCTTGGCGATGGGAGCGGCGTCGAACAGCGGGCTCCAACCTTCGCGCATGGTGACGATGTCTTCCACCGGCATATCGGGGAGAACCATTTCGCGCTTGCTCCAGATACCACTCTGGTCGGCCGGTTCAAAGCTCATGCGGCGTTCGGCAAACAGCTTCTTCCATTCTTCGGGGCTGCGTTCTGCCAGGGCCTTGCGGTCGTGTTCCACTTCCAGCAGGCTGTTGTCGACTTTGGAACGGTAAATAACGTCGGTTACCGGGTAGGTATCGTCGCCGTTGATGTTTCTAAAATGAGCGTTGAACTGAGTCATAATTTCCTCTAAATTTTAACGTATGCAAATTTAACAAATATTTGGTGCTGCGTACAGGATGTAGCCCCTTTATGGGTGCCTTGTATCGTTAGATGTTCTTATTTGCTTACCCTAAACTTGCTATATTTGGTCACGAAGTTTTAATAACCGATGTTATATAGATTGTATTCGGAGTTCCGAGTGAAAAAGAGAAAAAGCATTTTTGTTAGCGGATTGTTGGGTGTTCTTGCCCTTGTCTTGACGTCCTGCCTTTTTGAATCTGACGATAATGGGTTGAATAGCTGGTTGTCTGACCACGGAATGCCTTCTTCCTATAAGGTCAAGACTTTGAGCGTTGATGGCCTGTCCCCGGTGGCTTTCGAAACTTTTTTGGATACTTCTGCCCATTCAGCCAATACTTATGGCGTTCTGGGAAAACAGTCTAACCTGGTTCATGATCTGGTTTTTGATTTCGCTTTCCACAACAAGGAATTCTTTGCTGATTTGTATAAGTCGGATTCTGCAGCTTCCTTTATTGCGCTGTATCCCTTGCTTGAATTCTACAACAACAAGAATTTCCCGAAGGATTCCCTGCCGCTGAAGGAAAAATTGAACCTTGATGTCAGCTGGATTCTGCACAAGGGTTCTTCTGAAAAGTTTGTGGACAGCATCGGTGGAGTCTCTGCTTCCGTATGGTACGAAAACCTGGCCAGCTGGAATGCCGATACTACCGTCGACACGACTTATTCCATTTCTTTGGGCAAGAAGGATACCGTGTTGAAGATCGACCTGCCGATTGCCCTTGTGGAACGTCTGAAGAAGGTCGGCCCTGCCTGCCGCTTGCAGCTCCGTCTTTCTGCACCGGAAGCTTCCAGAATCTATCGTTTCTACGGTGCAAGCTCCTCTAAGCATGCTCCGATTTGGCGTATAAGGACCTTGTCTGATTCTGCATACAAGGATTTCTATCCCTTCCGAATGGCTTCTCTGATTTCTAACCTGGAAGATGAGGATGCCCTTGTGCTGCATGGCGGTGTTTTTGACTCGTTGGTGGTGGAATACCCCTCTACAGAAATTCTCAAGGCACTGTCTGAATTTTATGGTGACGAGTTCCCGTTTGTGACGGGGGACAGCAACGACGTCCGTCAAGCTGTTATTCTTGCCCGTATGACGTTCGCCCGTGATGACTCCAAGGGGAGCAGTGAACTAGGACTTCCTATTCAGGTTGTGGTTGGCTCCTATGTGGATAGTGCAGACGGCCAGGTTCGTCGAATGGAAGAATACCGTCTGGATTCTGCAACCATCAAGGACCGTGGTCACCAGAACTTGATTTTCCACGAAGGGGATTCCTTGACCTTGCAGATTTCCTATGGCGTTCGTGATTTCATCAATAAGGCCAGCGATGGCAGAACGCTCAAGATGATGATTCGTATGGGTTATCCGTTCCTGCAGGAAAAGGATCCCACTTACCTGGATTACTACAACAAGACTACAAAGGATACTTCCTTCAGGTATCTGCCTTACATGGATTACGCCCGCTACGATTTTGGAACTTCTATGAAGAGTCCTGCAACGCTGAAACTTTGGTTGGCTACTAAGCGGGGGGATGAATAATGAAAAAGCTTATTAGTACACTTTGCGTTTTGACAGGACTGTCCTTTGGTTCCATGATCGGTATGGATGTCCTGGGCGAAGAACAGGTTATGGGAGGAACAGCCTCCGCTGCTGGTCGTGGTTTTGCCGGCAATGCCAAAACGGGTGACGCCGAAGGCCTTTCTGTGGTGAACCCGGCCCGCCTTGCTTTCGATACCAAGGTTGTCTTCAACTTGAACTTCCTCCTGGAAATGGATGCCGCAAGTAACGACGGTGCCAGCTACATCGGCAGAAATCTTTCTATGCCCTCGTTCAATTTGTCTTTCCCCATGGGAGGCTTTGGCGCAATGGGCCTTTCTTTGTGGCAGCACTATGCCGCCACGATGAATGAAGAATATACGGATGATGATAAAAACACCGCGAAGATCGAGTACAAGGGTAGCGTGTATGAGCTGGTTCCCACTTATGCTCTTAGACTGCCTTTCCTGAGATCTATTTCTCTTGGTGGATCCGCTCACTTTGTTATGGGTAGCAACTCTCGCAGTCTAACCTTGAACACCGATACAGGTGACCTCGAAAAGAAGGATGTCTGGGGTGCTCGTGGTTATACCCTGACCGACTATGTCGAAGGCTCCTGGGAACTTAAGGATCATCCGGCCTATTACACGATGGCATTGCAGTATCGTGGTCGTGTCGCATCCTATTTCTTCTCTTATACGACCGGTTACACTTTGTCGAATGCATTGGAATATGATTTCAGATTCAATGAAAACGACACTTTGGCAACCACCCATTATACTCGCGAAATTGACGTGCCGGCTATGTTTGCCACGGGTATCAACTACCGTCTGAACAAGCGCCACAATGTCATGTTCGACCTGCAGTGGCGCGCCTGGGATAGCGAAATTGAAAATCTTGCTGGCGGTTGGGACATGACTAAGGTTACCGATACCCAGAGTGATTTTATGGCATCGGTAGGTTATCAGTGTGATGGAAGTCCCTTGTTCTATGACCCGTATTGGACACGTATCAATTATCGTGTAGGTGCATGGTACAAGAGCTGGTACATTAAGGATGTTTATGAAGCAGGGGGCTCTCTGGGAGCAGGTTTCCCCCTGGGCCGCAAGGGAACGACTTTAGATTTGGCGTTCCAGGGTGGCATGCGATTTGCTGACTCCAATAACGAATGGGACGAAACGTTCTTTGCCATTCGAATTGGATTGACCGGTATTGGAAACTGGGGTCAGACTCGCAGATAGAAGTGTTTATGAAGGAGGCCGAAAATGGCAATTAAGAAAGAAACAGAAGTAAAGTCTAAGATCAAGAGCGCTGTGAAGAGCGTTGCTGAAAAGACTGCTGAAGTAGTTAAGAAAACTCGTACGACCAAGAAGGCTGCAGGGGAAAAGGCTGCCTCCAAGGCTACCGTCGATACCCTGAAGGAAGCTGAAGCCAAGGCTGAAAAGGTCGTGGCAAAGGTTTCCAAGGTGGCAAAGGCTGCTGCAACTAAGGTGAAGGCTGTTAAGGCTTCCGTTAAGGCAGAAAAGACTGAAAAGACTGAAAAGGCTACCAAGACTACCAAGGCTGCAACCGCCAAGACCGCTGCAAAGACTACTAAGGCCACTGCAAAGACTGCTAAGGCAACTAAGGCTGCCGCAGAAAGTGTAAAGGCCAAGGCCGCTTCTGCAGAAGTTGAAAACGCTTCTGAAAAGTCTGCTGACGTTGCTTCCATGGCTCAGTCCTTTGACGCTGAATACCTGGTTCTCATGCAGAAGGATCCTAACTGGATGCATGCCTTCTGGGAAGTTTCCGAAAACCGTATCAAGCAGGCCAAGAAGGGCAAGAGAAAGCTGGTCCTCCGTTTGTTCGACATTGCTTCCGACCTGACTGTCCAGCGTAGCAAGAAGCGCAAGTTCCGCGATATCGAAGTTCCTGCTGATGCTCGCAGCTGGTACGTGGAAAATCCGTCCAACAAGTCCTGCGTCGCCGTTCTTGGCGCTGTTCAGGGCAACAACTTTATGCCTATCGTGGAATCTGCTCCGGTCATGACTTTCGACAAGTCTGCAGCAGCTCCCGCTTCTGATGATGCTTTTGCCAAGGCTTCCCTGGGCGGCAATACTCTGGGCAACTTCATGAGTTCCGGCTTCTCTAGCCAGACTGCTGAATCCTGGCTCAAGTCCTTGAGCGAAAACTTTGGTAGCTCCTCTGAATCCATGTTCTCTGGCGCACTTTCCAGTGCTGCCCTCCAGAGCAACGGTTCTCTTTCCATTGCCGCTCCTAAGGATTCCGTTAGCTACGGTAAGGATTTCTTCCTGTGGGTAAAGACTCGTCTCATCGTTTACGGTGGCACTCGTCCCGACGCACATCTCCAGGTTCGCGGCGAAGACTTCCCCCTGAATCCGGATGGAACCTTCAGCTTTGAAGAAGACCTGCCCGATGTGACCAAGGTTATTCCTGTCTTTGCTACCGATAAGGATGGCGATTTCCCCACTACAATCGTTCCTATCGTTGTAAAGCGCACGGAGTAAGCCTGCGGCTTAATTATGAATTAAGAAGTACGAATTATGAGATTTGTAACGGTGGTTTAGCCGCCTTATAAGATCTCGTAATTCATAACTTATAACTCGTACTTGTCTATGTCTGCTCCTGGTAAAATCCTCTTCTTGATGCACGCTCATTTGCCCTACGTGCATCATCCTGAATACGATCGTTTTTTTGAAGAAAACTGGCTTTTTGAAGCTATGGCAGAAACGTATCTGCCATTGGTTCAGGCTATGCGTCGTCTTCTGGAAAAGGGGGTTCCCGGGACTTTGAACTTGAGTGTTTCGGCACCGCTGATCGAGATGCTTTCCAATGAACGTCTCATAGATAAGTTTTCGGAACATCTCAACAAGCAGTTGGAACTCATTCAGAAAGAAGTTCGCCTTAACGAAGGTAAACCCCAGGAATCGTTGTCGAAGTTCTATCTGGAACGTCAGAAAACTTTGATTGATACGTGGGAACGCCGTATTAACCGTAACTTGCTGGGTGAATTTCTTGAACTGGAAAATGCGGGCAAACTGAATTTGCTGACCTGCGTAGGAACGCATCCGTTCCTGCCGGCATACCAGAGCGATCCTGAATCGATTCGTCTACAGTTAGATGTTTCTGTTAGATGTTTTGAAAGGGCCTTTGGCCGTAAGCCGCAGGGTGTATGGCTTCCGGAATGTGGTTATTTCCCGGGACTGGATAAGTACCTGGCTGAATTCGGTATCCGCTATTTCTTCCTGGAAACTCACGGTGCCCTGCTTGCTTCTCCGCCTCCTAAGTATGGCGTTTTTACTCCGCTTAAAACCACTCAGGGCCTGTATTGTATGGGCCGCGAGCAGAAGAGCTCCATGGAAGTGTGGAGTCGCCGAACTGGTTATCCGGGGCATCCTGAATACCGCGAATTTTTTAAGGATATCGCTCAGGAACGTCCGAAGGATTATCTCGGGGATTATTTCTTTGCCGGTGAAACACCCATTGATTCCGGTTTTAAGTACAATCGAATTACGGGTTCCGAAAACAAGGAACTTTATAGGCCTTGGAATGCCATGTGTCTGGCTCGCGATCATGCCCACCTTTTCGTAGTTAATCGCGAAACCACAATTTCTGAGTTGCTGGTGAACATGGAAGGAAATAAGGCTTGCATGCTTTGCCCCTACGATGCTGAACTTTTTGGCCATTGGTGGTTTGAAGGTCCCTTGTTCCTTGAAGCGATGCTGGAACGTGCCGCCTCGTCTAATGTGATTGAGTTTGCTGGTGCTGATCAGGTGATGACTTCGTCTGCAGATCCCGAAGTTCATGAACCTGCTTTTTCTAGCTGGGGTGAAGGAGGCTTTGGTTCCGTATGGATTAACGGCGAAACGGATCAGTATTATCCGCAGTCCTATCGTCTTCGCGCCATGATTCAGCATTTGAAATCTATTCAGGAACGAATGGGTGCCCTTGGTAAGAAGAACGGCAAATTGATGAGCCGTTATATCAAGCAGATGGAACGTGAACTGATGCTGTTCCAGTCTTCTGACTGGGCTTTCATGATCCACAATCATTCTGCGGAAGGCTATGCCCGCCGCCGTCTTGATGAACATTACAACAATGGGCATGCCCTGTTTGCAGAAGCCTGCAAGGCTGTGCTCAAGAATTCTGATAAGCTGGCGCCTTCGTCTATCCTTCCCAAGTTGGAAAAGGATGACTGCATCTTTAGCTGGCTTTAATTAATAGATTATAATAAAATCCTTTGTTTTCCCGCTGTTTCCGACTCTAAAGCGGTAAACTCCTGGAGCCATCAACTCTCTCACTCGGGATTCCTCGAGGCAGAGTGTTGAACCTTCATATTTTTCTCGGGAAATCAGGTTTCCGCGACGATTGCGGATTTCTATGAAGTGCTTGTCGTGGGGGAGCGGGGTAAAGCACAGATAACCTTCTCGCCAGGGAACAGGATAGGCTCGCAGGGAAGAATCCTTGAGGACGGTGGGGAGGTACTCTTGACTATTGAAATTGCTAAAGATCCACGCGATAGAATCGATGCTTGAATTTGCCGAGGCTTGGGCGTAGAATAGATCTGCATCGTTGGTTGTCTTAAAATTCTCAATTTGAGTGGACTTTCCCTGGTAAGCGACTGCAGAAACCCGCCCCAGAAAATCTTCTAAAATGGGGGAGCCATTGCTGTAAAATTTATAGGCTAGGTCGTTGATCGCGGGCTTTACCGATTTGTTGTCGCCGTTGGTTTTTAACTGGATGTATGAGAATTCTGGCCACCTGGGTTCATCCTTGCAAATGAGTTCCGTGGAGTCTATGAATGTACTGCGGTTCCCTGCAAAAGAAAGTCTTGTCGCAAAGTCCTGAAACAAGGAATCTACAGAAAGTTTCTTTTGATCAATCACCGCTTTGAGCTGTTCGGGGAAAAGCTTGTTGGGATTTTTCTTGTAGTTTTCCCATATGGCCTTGTCAATTTTCTTGTCGACGAAATTATAGAGGTAAATCAGTAGAATGCCTGCGCCGTAGGGTTGGCCCATTTGGTTAAGTGGCGTTCCTACCTTGGTTGACATGGAGGAAAGGTAGCTGAAGTAATCATCGATATCGGGGTTGGCGATTTCTTCGATTCCCGATGCTGATGCTTCGAACCAAAAGGTTTCCTTTGTGAAAGGGTGATACCCGAGTTGTATGGCGTGGTACAGTTCATGAATGACGGTAACCCGGATGCCTTCTTTCCAATGTTCGGCATAGGAGTAACCGTGAGCCTTGTTTTCGAACTCGACGGTGGGACGGGGGTAGACGCAACTTTGATTGTCTTTTGAAATGGTGTCGTAAGCAACCTGGAGGGAAGGCTGATGACGGAAATCGTTTTCAATCATCAATTCGCTCTCGTTATTTTCTTCGGGAGAATATGTTGCTCCATAGCATTCATTACAGATTTGCCCGAAAACGGAATGTGAATTTCTCACAAGAGAAATGTCCAAAATTTCAACGGGATAGAGCCCCTCTTTTACGGGTTTCTGGTAATGATGCGTTTCTGAAATGCCTTGAGGGGGTTGCATCCCCATTTTTTCGGTGTGAAATTTCCGTGCTTCTTCCACATAACTCGCCAAGTAATCTACAAAGGCGGCTGTTGTTTTGTGGGGGCCAGAAAGGGTGTAGAAAATCTGGAAGTGGTCTGTCGTTCTTGTATAGACGCTGTCGTAGAGGTCTTCGCTGTTGCAGAGTGAAATTGATGTTGATTGAACAGACGGTTTTGCAAGGCTTTGACCATGACGATTTTTGATCATCAATTCTGTTCCGCAGACACTACGAGAATATGCAGATGTACAAAGCACCATTGCAATAAACAGAAGTGTTGCGATGTATCTAGCAATCATGTTAGAGTTCCTGCTTAAGAATTTCAGCTGCACGTTTTTTTATTTCGTTGGGAATCGTCAGACTTTTTTGGTGATGAGGTTTTACTCGGGCGTCTACGATTATCGGCGCATGGCAACCCCAATGTTTATTTTGTATGAAACTTTGTAGGCCGAATATATCACGGGCCGGGTCTGAACGGGTGAACGTTAACCACAAGAAGTCGGGTAGCTTGCTTCCATCCAGACGTTCGTTGTCGATTTCGGATACCTGGTCGACAATTGAAATCCAGGGATAATTCTCTCTAAACTCCCATTTGTCCAGGGCGGATTCCAGTTGCATGAAAATGGCTTCTCTTTCATTTTCGTCAAACGCAGGCGCTTGAATGATAAGAACTCCTGCCATGGGCATCTTGATAAGATTTCTTGACGTCTTTCCTTGTGAATTGGTAAATGCATCCGGTAACTGCAGAATTTCTATGTCCTGCATATCATGGCGAAGATTCCTACGCTTTTCTCCGGCGGCAGCCATAATCAATTTGGAACCGTGGTTTAAACGTCCTCCTGTATAGTCCAATGTGTCGATTGTGGTGGCGGTCTGGAAATGCAGATCTCTGCTGAAATCCAGGCGCTCCAGCACATGGGCAAAGAAGGCGGGTACATCGTTGACGTTCAGGTTGGCGTTGTCTTCCTTGGCGGCGATTAAAAGGTATTTGCTGAGACTTGCCTGGTTGAACCCTAAAATGGCGTTGGCGGTTTTCAGCAGCTCCATGGGTTCCCGCTCCTTGGCGTAGGGCACGAATCGTTCGCTGGCCAATGCTAGGCAAAGGGGATGAACTCCGGCGTCATCTACAGCGTGAATGGCGTGAAGCCCCGGAATCGATGCGGGAACCATAGGCTTTGTTATCTGATGGATAAAGCTGCCGAAAAGAGTGTCTTCCTTGGGGGGCCTGCCTACGACGGTAAAGGGGTAGATGGCGTTCTTCTTGCAAAGGACTTTTTTTACCTTAAGACAGGGGAAATCATGTTTGTCGGAATAGTATCCGATATGGTCGCCGAAAGGTCCCTCGGGTTTCAGCTCCGGTTCCATTTCGCCAAGAATGCAGAAGTCGGCATCAGAAGAAATCAAGTAACCATCGTGAATGAAATACCGGAAACGTCTACCTCCCAGCATCCCTGCAAAAAACAGTTCAGAAAGGTTTTCGGGCATGGGCATGACTGCGGCTACAGTTTGCGCCGGAGTGCCGCCTATAAAGATGCTGACTTTAAGGGGGCGATTTTCTTCAATGGCTTTCCGGTGGTGTCTGGCGATGTCGCGCTTGATTTGATAGTGAAGGCCGCATTCTTCGTTGGGAACGTACTCGTTTCCGGAAATCTGGATTCGGTACATGCCGACATTGGTGGTCATGACGCTTGCGTTTTCGCTAGGGCGGGTCGCTACCTGCGGTAACGTAATGAAGGCGCCGCCATCCAAAGGCCAGCTCTTGATTTGCGGAAGGTCCGCCAGGGTACATTCTTCAAAATCCTTGATGGATCCGCTGCGGCGGGGGAGGGCATTAATGCCTGTGCAGGCCGCTCTCAGCAATTTGACCGGATTGGGGTTCTTGAAGAACTGGACGGGGTTAGATTTGAACTGGACTGCCGTCTGGGTTCCCTTTATGGTTTTGCGGAATAGGAAGTCCAATCTTTCCTGGGTTCCGAAAATATTGCAGGCCGCTCTAAAAGGGCTTCCCTTGACCTTCTCAAAAAGAAGGGCGGGACCATTGTTTTCAAAAACCTGGCGGGCAATTTCTGCCATTTCTAGATTAGGGTCCACTTCCTGGTGGATGCGCTTCAACATGCCGGCCTTTTCTAAGTCCAGCAGAGCCTGCTCAAGGGATTTGTACATGGGAACCCCGATCTTCGGTATTAACCGGCGGTAGAGGATTGATTTAGTGCGCTGAAACTCTGGGTCTGCTTCTTGGCGACGATGGCTGCCTTGATGCTGATGGCTTCCTTGCGGCTAGCAACAGCATATACAAGGTTAGCCTTGTTTATCAGACCTGAAAAAACTTCTTCGGGACCGCCGATAAAACCCTGGAATTCAAAACTGTCGAAACAGCGGGTCAGACTTCCGTCTGCGACAAACTCATGCTTTGCCGTAAAACCACGGAAGGGACCGTTGCCCAGGCGAATCGTTAACTTGTTGTCGCTGAAGGCACTGATGAGGCCAGTCCAAGTGATTTTCTTGAATCCCACCATCATAGTGTACTTGACCACATCACCCTTTTCCAGAGTCTCGGGAAGGGTATAGTAGATGACGGGAGTGGTACCTACAGCCACTTTCATAGGGGCGCAACTAAGTGTCTCTAGCAGGTTTGCGAGAGAGTATTCTTGCCACGAAGTCTGACTGAATTGTACCATGACCCGTAATGTAGTAAATTTTTTGGCTCCGTTGGGAATTTCTCTTCAAAAAGCTATCTTGTACCTCCGAAATGAATTCTGTACAGACTGATCAAAAATTTTTACGTAAAAGTACCCTTTTTACCTTTGCCGGTTCCGCCTTGAAGGTTGCCGCTCCAGTCCTCACGATTGTGGTGGCACGAGTTTTTGGTAAGGAAATATTCGGAATATATGTTTCTACTCAGCTTTTGATCTTGAGCCTTAGTCGTGTTGCGGTGATTGGCCTTGATAAAGGTATGCTGCGATACATTCCGCAAAACAGGGTTTGCGGTCGTCCGGAGCATGAGGGTATTATTGAATCCTTGTGGCGTACGCTTTTCTTCGCCTTGGTGATTTCTGTGGTCATGTGGGGTGGTGCCGCCTTTGACCTGCAGCGGATTACCACGGGCCTGGCCATGCTTTCGTCGGCAGAAATCTCGCTTTATGTTCTTTCTATCATTCCCTACACGTCCTTGCTTTTGTTTGCTGCTTCATCCGAAGGGAACCGTCGTCCGCAATACAAGATTTTTATCAATGAGTTTGCTGTAACGACTCTCGCTCCTGTTATTGCCCTGGCTTTGCATTTTACCGGATTCCAGGATAAGCTGGCCCTGCCCTTGGGATTCTTTGTTTCTAACCTGTTTGGCGTTATAACCTACATCTTCCTGATCAATAGACAGTTTACCCAGATCCGCTGGTTTATCAAGGATAAGATTCCGTCGGAACTTCTGAAGTTTTCTATTCCCCTGGGTGTTACAGAAATTGTCGCTTCCTTCCTTTTGCGCATGGACTTGTGGATGGTGCTGGCCTTGATTGGACCTGAAGCCGCCGGTGTCTATGCGGTGATGGTTACCATTTCTAACGGCCTCAAGACTGTTCGCAGTAGTTACGATCCTATTTTGCAACCTGTGGTCGCGGGAATGTCCAAGGAACGCCTTGACACGGACTTAAAGCCGGTGTTTTCCTATTGCGTTTCCATGGTGACCTTGATCCAGTTGACCATTGGCTTTTTCATTGTGCTGTTCCCCGAGCAGACCATGATGATTGCGGGAAAGTCTTTTGTGACCGACGAAAACCCGGTTGCCGTACTTGGCATCCTGATTATCGGTAACTTGATAAATGGTTTCTTTGGCCTTACCGGATCTGTAATCAACGCCTTGGGCAAGAGCCGTTTTATGCTCTTCATGAATATGGTTTCCCTGGTGTTTGCCACGATCATGAACCGTATGTGTATTCCCATTTTTGGCATTGCTGGCGCCGCCATTTCTTCTATGGCCTATCAAATTCTGCAGAATGTCTGGATGTGTCTGTACCTGCGCAAAATGGGATATTGGCCCTTTAGGCTGAACCTGTTGATTCAGATTGCCTGGATCCTGCTCCTGATTATTTCTTACGTTGTCTTGAATACGGTCTGGGCTCCTTCCCTTTGGATAAAGGCCGCCATTTATGTAGGCATCATTCTTTTGATTGTGTTGACCTTCTTTAAACAGGGTCTTGCTGGCGAAATGGGGTCTCGTAAGAAAAAGAAATCTTAGTCCACCTCGTGAATTAGGTATATTGTTGATATGATTCCGAAAAAGATACATTACATTTGGCTTTCTAACGATCCGCTGCCTCCTCTTGCAAAACTTTGCCTTGATAGCTGGAAGCGCCGTTGTCCCGATTATGAAATCATCCATTGGGATATGGCTCGTTGCCAAAAGATTATTGATACGGTTCCTTTTGTTCGCGAAGCGGTTAGCATGTCTAAGTGGGCTTTCGCAAGTGACTACATTCGACTTTATGCGGTTTATACAGAAGGTGGCGTGTATCTGGATAGTGACGTTTTTGTCTACCAGAGCTTTGATGAATTTTTAAGTAACGGCTACTTTACCAATATTGAATTTACGTCTCATTTTAAGAGAAATAAGTCTTGGAAGATGCTGAACGAAGATGGCACGAAAAAGGATCCCAACAAGATTCCCCTTCCGGGACTTGCCTTGCAGGCTGCCATTTTTGGTGCCGAGGCCAATCATCCCTTCTTGAAGAAGGCCATGGCTTACTATGAACGAGAAAAGTTCATCTTGCCTAACGGAAAGCTGAACATCGAAAATATTGCACCTTATGTGTATGCCCATACGGCGCAGGATTTCGGTTTTGTGTACAAGGATAAGTTGCAGCAGCTTGAAAATAACATGATGATTTTGCCCAGCAAGGTCTTCTTGCCCAGCTGCGATGAAACGAATTTTAAACCGTATGCGATTCATGTAACCAGTGGTAGCTGGAGACCTTTCACTCATCGTATCGTGCGATTCTTTAGACGTTTGCCGATTATTATTTGCAAGATCGGTAAAAAGAATAAGTCTCTCGAAGAAACCCTGAATGATTACGAATCTAAGAGCCTGATCAAGTATTAAGTCTATGACAAAGTATCTTTTTGTTTTGACCAGTTCCGAGAAGGATTTCTTCTGCGAACAGACTTTGGTGGCCATTGCATCTTTGCGTGTTCACAACCCGGGAGCATTTGTTACGCTTCTGACTGACGACAGAACTGCAGCGACTCTCGTTGGCCCCCGAGCCGCCCTGAAAGAGGCTGTAGACGAACTGGTGGCTCTGGAAATCGATGAAAAATTTACTCCCATGATGCGTTCCCGTTATCTGAAGACGGTGATGCGTAACGTGGTGGATGGCGATTTCCTCTATATGGATTCTGACATCGCCATTGTGGGCGACCTTTCCATTCCTGATGAATGGCGCGGCGGAATTTATGCGGTGCTTGACTTCCACACCAATTTGCATAAGGCCATTAATCGCAAGAAGATTCTGAACAATGCCAAGATGCTGGGATTCTCTCCGATTCTGAACGATGAGATTTTCAACGGTGGCGTCATGTTTGCCAGCGATACGCCCGAGGCTCGAGCCTTCTTTGAAAAGTGGCATGAACTGTGGCTGTATTGCCTGACCAAGAACTTCCCCTATGACATGGCCTCTCTGGCCGAAGCCAACTTCAAGTTCAATTATGTCACCAAGAAAATGCCGGGTGAATGGAACTGCCAGATGGCTTATGCCCGCGATTACATTCCCACAGGAAAGGTGTTCCACTTTTTCGGATCTCGCATTATCAACACCTGTGGCCGTAAGGTTCCCGATAGCATGGACCTGTTCCTGCCCAAGATCCTGCGCAAGAACTTCTACACCGACCTGAAGAATATTCCCGTGAAGGTCAATGCCGACAAGAGCATTACCATCAACGAATATTACGATGACGTCATTGCCCATGCCAAGGATGCTTTCCTCTATCAGACAAAGCATGCCGGTAAATTGGGTGCCGATATTATCCGTTCCTACGCATTTGCCAAGTCTTTGGGTTTTGTGTACAAGAAGATGCCTTTTGTCTTGCCGTTGCTTTCCTTGATTGGTAAGATCCTATGAGTCTGCTTTTCAATCTGGAAGCGGTTCAGCCCATTCACAGCGCCAAGTTTCATGGCGGGGGCTCCTATGGCGAAGTGATTTTCTGGACCATGGTGAATCGAGGTGCAAAATTCAGCTGTATTTATGACAGCCGTAAATACCTGTCTCCCGATATCCTTGCCGCCTGCGAATCTAATGGCGTTCCGCTTTATGATCTGAGCGTCAGCTCTCCTCAGCAGATTATCGACGAAAATAACATTACTGATTTTTACACTCCGCTCTATTCTCTGAGTCCGAAGTGGCAGGTGAATGTTAAACGTTTTGTGTTTACCTGGCACGGCGTTCGTGCATTGGAAATGCCTTACGAATGTCAGGGTGTCGCCTTTGCCAAGAAGTTGTCCCAGAAGGTAGAGGCCCTTTTCCGCTACCGTGAATGGTGGAAAAAGTACTACTATAAGCCTAAATATCAGGCCCTAGCTAAATGCATCGCCGAAGGCGGTGTCGATACCATAACCGTCAGCGAACACAGCCGTGCGTCTATCAAGTCCTTCTTCCCGGAACTGCTCCATAAGGAAATTCCCGTATTCTACAGCCCCATGACCGAATACGAACCGGAAGGATTCCTGCCGCCGAATGTTTTGCCCAAGAAGTATTTCTTGCTTACTAGTGGTGCCCGCTGGGAAAAGAATAACTTGCGTTCCGTAAAGGCTTTCGACCAGCTGGTTTCCATGATGGAATCGCAAGGGGAAGCTTTTGATTTCAAGCTTGTCATTACTGGAGCGACCAATCCTAAAGTCTATCTGAAAAATGTCAGGCACAAGGATCGCCTGGTACTCCTGGGTTACGTGGAATCCAAGGAACTGGAATTTTTACACAAGAATGCCTACGCCTTTATATTCCCCAGTTTGAACGAAGGCTTTGGCTATCCTCCCATGCAGTCTATGCGTTACGGCGTGCCTGTGGCAGCCAGCGGTTCTACGTCCATTCCCGAAATTTGCGACAATGCGGCTCTCTATTTCGATCCTTATTCTGTGAGCGAAATGAAAAACCGCATGATCCAACTTTTGGACGGATCCATTTACGGCCTTTATGCGGAGCGTGCCCTGAAGCGTTATGCCGAGGTGAGCAAACGTCAGAAAGATGATTTGCAAAAGGCTGTTTCCTGGATTTTGAAGTCAGAAACGTAAACCGCATACGGTAAAAAAGAACATAAAAAAGGAGCGCCCTAGGGCGCTCCCTTTACGTTTTATTTTCTGTATGCTTTATTCCTTGGGCTGCATCGTATCGTTGCGTAGCAGAGAACGTAAAACCTTGCTGGCTCCCACAGCTTTTGTTTTCCAGGCCAAATCGTTTTTGTCGGTGGTTTGTGCAAAGTGTTCCTTTTCGCCGCGATAAACTTCTTCGTTATCCAGGCCGCCCATAATCACATGGTCCCGGAATCCCAGATAGTAGGAGTTCTGGGAGAAGAACATAGACGGTTGATTTGCGGGGCGTTCCTGGGCCAGCAAATCGTAACCCCAGTAGTGGTTGGGCTTGCGAACTTGGGCCAAGTCCATAATGGTGGGGCCTACGTCATGTTGCGAGGCTACGTCTTCGCGAACGTTCAGACCCTGTACTAAGTTTGTGTCGGCAGAGAAAATTCCCATGAAAATTCGCGTGGTGGCAACGCCCAGAGGCTGGGGAACAGCGTAGTCAATGGAGTCCACCGGTGTGTCGTGGTCACCAAGAATGATTACGACGGTGTTTTCGTAATCCTCACGAGTTGCAAGCTTTTCAAAGAAACGTCCCAATTGCTGGTCGGTGTATCGCAAGGCGTTGCGGTAACGCTCCATGGCATCGTCAGGCTTCGGGGCGAATTCATCCGGGTAGCCAAAGAAGGGGATGTGGGTGGCGATGGTATTGAATGTCAGCAGCCAACGGGAATCTGTAGGAAGGCTGTCTAGAACTTCAATGGCCTTGTCTACGCCGAGGCTGTCTGTTGTTCCTGGAATTTTCGTGTCTTCGGGGAGTCTCCAGTTGTCGCCGAAGAATTTTTCTACAAAGGGTAGCGTGTGGTCAAAAACAGGGTTCGATACGGTGACGTAGTATCGGGTGTAGTTTTCCAGCAGTTCCGGGAATCCGGTAAAATGGTTTGAAGCGTAGAAACTGGGCAAGTCGCGGTTGGGGTGGGAGGGGAATCCCAGATAGGTTGCCATAGTTCCGCGAACGGTTGGGTAGCCGCCGCTAAAGGCGTTCTTGAACCAGAAACTACCGCGATTGGCGAGATCCCAGAGGCTTGGGGCGAGTGTTGTATCCCCTTCTAACATCTGGTTGATGATGCGGCCCTTGAAGGATTCGCCGAATATGAAAACGATGTTGTAGGGGTGCTGGGCCTTGTAGGCGTGGGCTGGCGTCTTTCTATAGCCGGGGAATTCTGCATCTTGACGTGACTTGCTGAAATCTGCCGGCAAAAAGGAGTCCAGGTTATCGATGAGTTCGTCTGTAATGCTGTAGTTGTCGCGGACGAATTCAAAGGTTTCCACAGCGGCAATGTGAAGGATTGGTGCTGTTAATGTATGCTTGCCTAAGGTAAAGCGGATGTCCACCTTTGTATTGATGACGGGAATCGTGTATTCGCCGCGAGCCCCAGTCAGGAACAAGATGAGCGGTATAATCGAAAGAATCAGACCTGATGTAAGGAAACTGATAGGAAGTTTTTTTGTAAAACTGTATTCGACTAGCGTTCCCTGCTTCTTGGATTTCTTTCTTTTTAATGTTTCGTATATACAGTATGCGGTACCGCCCAGCACAATCAATAATAACAGACCTACCCACAGGATGGTTCCTTTTAGGTCGCCACCCAAGGTTGTGATTGTAGTTTCGTCAACGATGTTGGACAGGTGAAAATAAGTACGTATAAAGGAATAGGAAAGTCGCTGGTGTGAAAATCTGAAAACCTCGTAGTCGGCAATGGCTATGAAGAAATAGAACACGTAAAAGATCACCATTGCCCGGGGTTTCTTCAGGAAGGTGAAAATGGATGACATTACGAGAACGGCGCCAAATGCCATGCAGATCTGCCAAATGGTGCGACCCGAAAACATTTCCGAAAGGGAGAGTCCCAGCGGGTCGGGTAGGCTATAGAAAAGTACCAGCATGTAGCTCTGGATTACAAGAGCTATGGCTGTTATAATGACAAAGGGATTCAGTTTTTTCAAGTTAAATTCCATGTTCCAGAGAGTAGTCAGAAATTGTAATCAGGGAGTCCAGCATGGCTTTCAGTTTCGAAGTCGTCTGCGCTTCGGAATCGGCCAGGTTCTTTTCTTGATGGGTATCGCCTTCTGCAAAAAGGCCCTGTACGTCACCGGTGCCCAGGGGCAGTTTTTCGATAAGTCTGCGATTTTCGTAACCGACTGCAGCGACTCCTGCGTAGGCTCCAAGAGAAAGTCCGTCGCCGTAACCGCGAAGCAAGTTGTGTCCCATGAAAATATTTGGCGTTGCAATACCTGCCAATTCAAGAATGGTGGGGGCAATATCCATTTGTGCTGTCGTTGCCGTGTCTCTTGCCGGTTCGATGCCCTTGCCGTAAATGAGGAACGGAATCCAGGTGGCGTTAGAATAGGCTCCGCCATTCATTGTAGAAACTCCGTTTTCGCCTAGGGGGAATCCATGGTCTGCCATGATGATGACATAGGTGTTTTCGAACCAGGGTTGCTTTTCTACGGCACGCATAAAATGGGACAGCTGACGGTCGGCGTAGTTCATGGTGACGTTGATGCGCTCGGTTAGAGGCTGCTGCTTTTGTTCATCCGTCATACCCGCTGCAAAATTGAAGGGGTAGTGGTTGGATCGAGTCATCAATGTGGCCAGGAAGGGCTTCCCTTGTTTTGAAAGTGTGTCCAGAACGTATTCCGTGGCGTGATCAAAGAAGGTGGAGTCGTCTTCGCGGTTTCTGTCGTAATGCTGTGCTGTGTACCACTTAGACATCCATACGCCCAGATTATCCCAGGCCGGGTCGGCTGCCGAGAAATAATGGGTTGCGTATCCGGAATCCGTCAGGGTCGAGGCGAAGCTAGGCAAGGTGATGTGTGCCAGATCTGTTGCCTGTGCTAGCGTTGAATGGTGGGGAATGCCGATGTGGGTTGTCAGTACGCCACCTGTCGTGGGAAGCCCGCTGGTGTGCATTCTTTCCCAAATGCGGGAGTGCTGTGCCAGGGAATCGTAATAGGGGGTAGGGGATGTTTTTCCCTGGTTCAGGAAACCGGTATTCCAACCACGGTGAGATTCCATAAAGACCAAGATGAAGTTTGGCTTTTGGGCTCGCTGGGATTGCAACTTTTCACTTTGTAGAAGTTCGTTAGAAGGGGTGCGGTAAAGGGGATTGCCCTTTTCGTCATTTGTGAAATTCCAGAGGGAATCGCCTTCTACCTGTGTCCATAAATTTTGATAGAACCTGCTGTAGGCCTTGATGTCATTGTACGTCAAACCTTGATGATGGTCCGAAACGATTTCGTTATAAATCAAGGTTACAACGGGGCGAAGTTTTGTCATGCGGGCGTTTCCTGTCCATATGACATTGATGAACAGGGAGGACATAATAAAGAATATCACCATTCCGATGGAAATGCTCTTTACCTTTTGTTCTGCCTTACGGCCTAGTATTTTGTAGATGACAAAAATGAATGGGATGATGGCGAAGGGGAGAATGAATTGCAAAAAGGGAATGGAATAGTCGTTGGCGACATAGTCCCAGAGCATGACCAGCGAAGATGTGTCCTTGTAGGTATTTGCGATGCCGAAAGTCAGGTGGCATCCAAGGAATCGTTGAACTTCGTTATCAAATAATGTCAGGTCAAAAAGCAGGTACTGAAAAACTGCGTAGATAACTAGCAGAACGTTTGAAAAATTCTTTTGAGGCTTGATCGCCTTTAGGATTCCTGCAATAACAAGGAATATGACAAGGGCTTTGGAAATCCAGATAAAGTCCAGACAAACGGCATGGAAAATGTACCAGTCAGGCTTGCTAACAAAAGGGAATCCGTAGGGGTTACTTCTAAACAGAAGTAAAACGCGTAGAATGATATGAGCCACCCAAAAAGCCAGAGACAGGAATACGAGATTCCTGTGACTCTGGATATGGCTCTTTATCTTATTCAGTAAAGAAATGATAATTGCCATTTTTTATGAATTAATATTCGAAATCGACAGCGCGGCGTTCTACAACAACCTTCTTCACAAAGCCTACGATAGCCTGGTGATCCGGATGACCCTGGTAGAAGTCCAGAGCTGCCTTGGTGCGGAAGGTGGTATCCAGTGCGATATCGTATTCAATGTCGCCGTTGCCCAGTTCGCTCTTGTTGAAGTTCAAACCGGATTCGATGCTGACGAGACCGGGAATCTTACCTTCAAGGGCGTGGAAGGCGGCAACAAGCTTTTCGCCGTTTTCCTTAGCGGTTGCACCTTCAGCTTCGGCCTTCAACTTCCACCAAACGATATGTCTGATCATGTTATTTCCTTTTTTTAGTTGTTCTTATTTGTTGAAATTTCTTTATACAGGTCCAGCTGACGTTTAAAGCAATCGTTCCAGCTGAATTTTTCTGCGTACTGACGGGCCTTGAGTTTCTTGTCTGTCAGGTCAGACTTGTAAAGTTTGATAATCGCCTGGGCCAGCGCGTGAGGCGTTCTTTCTTCAAGAATGATTCCCGCTCCGGATTCCTTTACGTGCTCGCAAGCGGCTCCTGTAGCGGCTCCAATCTGGGCGTTCCCGCTGGCCATACTTTCAAGAATCGAGAGACCGAAGGTTTCCCAGCCAGAAAGGGCTAGGCCTAAATCAACGCTTGCATAATGGCGGGCCATTTCGTCGATAGACTTGATAAATCCCACGTAACGGATATGGGGGTGGGTCTTGACCGCTTCCTGCACCTGCGGCAAGTAGGGCCCTGTTCCTGCGAGGATCAATTCCGGTTCCACACCAAGTTCTGCGGTCAATTCGTCATAGGCACCAAGTAAAAGTTCGATTCCCTTTTCTTCGCAAAAACGGTGTGGGAAGAATATGGTCAGACGATCGGAATTGCCGCCTTTAAAATCGGCAGCTAACGTAGCGTCATGCTTCTCGGGAGAGAACATCCGGATGTCGCAACCAAGAGGAACCCAGTAGGGGTGCGGCAGATGGTTTCGTTCCAGTCGTTCCATTACTTCCTTGCAAGAAACTTCTACTGCGTCAAAGCGTGTGAATTCGCGGCGGGCGTACCAGAAGGCGATCTTTTCTGCAACGGAACCTAAAGCCTTGCCCAGTTTATTTGCGACGGGGCGGCCCACATAGGTAACGGGGAAGTCCGCATGCCAGAAACTGAGAAGGGCTGCCTTGGGGCAAATCTTTTTTGCGGCGTGGCGAACGACGGTGGGCAGTATGTAGGGGCTGCCAACTTCGATGACCTGGGGCATGTACTTCTTGAGTACGGGCTGAATCTGGCTCTGTCTCCACATGAAGCGGTATTCCCAGTTGCCTGGGAATCTATAGGCTTCCACATGTTCGATAATCAGACTGTCGCTAACCTGTTCTGTATACGTTTTCCCATCGGGCATCACAAACACCAGAAGAACATCTTTCTGCTGCTTGTAGAATTCCATCTTCTGCAGATGGTAACGACGAACGCCGCCTCCCGAGGGACTCCAAAAGTTGTTGAAGTCGACTACAGTAAACACGGTTCCTCTTCCATACGGTTAGAAAGAGGGTCTATGTGCAGGTTGCCCTGATATAGCTTGTTGTTTCCGAGACGCTTGGAATCCACACTCAGTACCATGTCTGCACCCTTCTCTTCCAGCCAGTAGGTCGCATCGGAATCGCGGAGGTATGCGCGAGGGCCAACCAGTTCGCCATCGGAATCGATCAGCTCGCCGCCAAGGAACATGGGAATGTCCAATGTCTTGTACAGGTCCAGAATGACGGAGGAACGTCTCTGGTAAATATCCGACAGGTCCATATGGGTAGAAACCTTCAGGTGATCGATGCCGTCGATGATGACTACCAGGTTCGGGTGTTCCTTTACTTCGTCCTTAAGGATGTCTGCCAACTCGATGTTGTCGAGGGTAGGCTGGTCTTCCCAGATTTCCAGACGGTTGTTGCGGACGAATCCCATCAAGTCTCGTGTGGCTTCCAGAATCTTCTGGTTAATAGCTTCGTCTTCGTTTTGCTTACGAACGGTAAGGACTGATTCGCCAATCATCATGGCCACCATGCGGTCAAAAATCTGGCGGCGGGGCGTTTCCAGGGCGATATAAATCAACTTCAAGTTGGGGTTGCTCTGGAGCAGGTCTAGACCGATGCTGGAAAGCAGGGTGGTCTTCAAACCGAAGGGCTTAGAAGAAACGTAGAAGCAACCGGACTGGATACCGTCGATTTCTCTCGTCAGCTTGGGGAAGGTATTCAGCGTGTAGCCGACGGAGACTTCCGGCGGGCAACCCATGGCAGTATCAAAGTTTTCCTTGATGTCCTGCAGGAGCATGGAACGACGGTGGGTATGGACCGTATCTTCTTCAGTCTGGTCCACAAGAGAGATGAGCTGGTCGGCACCGTTCTTGCGTACCACCTGGTCTACAGTTTCGCCTGCAGGAAGGACGATGGACTTGAACTTCAAATTCAGTTCTTCGGCCATCTTCAGATATTTTTGAATTCGGAATTCCTGTTCGCGACGGTCTTGCTCACGACGGAGGATAACCGTAACGGCATCCGCACCACAAGCCTTCAACTTATAGAGGTGGCTTAGGCTCAGTTCCTGGTACATGGTGGACACGACGCCCGGAATGCCGGCCAAGTCTGCAGTCAGCGCGTCAAAGAATCCTTCGACAATGACGGGCTTAGAAATTTCCGACTGGATGTTGAAAGGAATGTCGCTGGGACCCGAGGCGTAGGACACATACGGGTGAGTAGCCTCTGCATCATCAATCAGACGGCCATAAACAGAATGGATCAGACCCTTGGAGTTGCGGGCCGGAATCGTGATGCGGGGTTCGTGGTAGGCTTCCAGATTGTCCAGGTAGAAACTAATCTGGTGTCTTTCGATACCGGAGAGCATACAGTAGCTGATGAACGGTTCCGGGTCGCCACTATAGTAACCGATACCATAGAGCTGGGCCTGTCCGATACTCCAGCCGCGGGAAGCTAAAAATTCTGCAGAAGAGGGACTCTTGCAAGCGGCCCAGTGACAGTATCGAACGAAATTTTCCAGAACCTTGGATTTCTCGCCACCGATTTCCTTGATCCATGGGTGTTCATCAGGCTGGGATTCGTGCTCCTGTTCCAACGTACCTAAAAAGTCTAGCGCTTCAGTTCTGGCGGCCTGCTCATCCAAACCGTTAAAGCGGCTGCGCATTACAAATTCAACAAGGTCTCCTTCGCTACCGCATTGCAGGCAACGATAACGCCAATAACCCAAGGCATCGTAAAAGAACAGGGATGTCTCTTCCGGAG
This sequence comes from Fibrobacter sp. UWH1, assembly GCF_002210365.1. Classification (NCBI taxonomy): domain Bacteria; kingdom Pseudomonadati; phylum Fibrobacterota; class Fibrobacteria; order Fibrobacterales; family Fibrobacteraceae; genus Fibrobacter; species Fibrobacter sp. UWH1. The sequence goes on along the minus strand of NZ_MWQG01000004.1, from coordinate 107,189 downwards.
AATGGAAGGGGCAACAGGCGATAAGGTTCCTGCCCCAACGAGACAGGGGAATTCCTAGCTGGCGGGGATGAGTTTTCGCCCGCATAATCATACCCATGCGTTCTTGATCGATAAGCATTGTATACCTCTTACTTTCTAGAAAGACAATCTAGATTTTTTTAACTTTCAAGACATGATTATCCTTGGGATTGACCCCGGTTCTATCACTACCGGCTATGCTTTTTTAGATTCAGACGGCAAAAACTTGAAAGTTCTGGAATATGGAGTGCTTCATGCGCCTGCAGACCACGAACTAGAAGACCGCCTTTTGCATATTGTCTCTAAACTGGAAGTTCTTCTAGACAAATATCGCCCCGATGCGTTGAGCATGGAAGGCGTATTCTTTGCGAAAAATGCCCGCAGCGCCCTTGTCCTCGGCCACATCCGTGGCGCAATTTTGGTGGCCTGCCGCAAGCGTGGACTTTCCTACAGTGAATACCCGCCCAAGGTGGTTAAACAGGCCGTTACCGGAGATGGAAGTGCCGCAAAGGAACAGGTCGCAAACATGATTTTTGCCCGCCTGGGAATCTCTGGAAGTGACCTTCCCCTGGATGCGTCCGATGCCCTGGCCATTGCCTGGACCCACGCCAATCCGAGCCCCATGTCTACGGCGATCCTGAGTGCCGGCGGCAAGAAGAAATCCCTGACCAGCCGAAAGAAAAAGGCGACTACCAAACAGTGGATGGACCTGATTGAGAAAATGGGAGGCACGATCCAATGAGTTGTAAAAATGAAAATTTAATTTGTTATGGATTACGTGAGGCCGGTTCGTCTGACTTTATAGAAATGGAAGGATACGTGATGGATAAGAACGTCCTTCCCGCTTACAATAAATTAAAAGAAACTCTGGCGAAGGAAGGCTTTTTACTCCGGTTGGAATCCGCATACCGCCCCTTTGAACGTCAGCTCAGCATTTGGAACCGCAAGGCCTCTGGCGAATTAAAGCTGTTAGACGCCAACGGAATCCCCATGGAACGCCCCCAGGATGAAGAACAGCTGATGTATGCCATCTTGACCTGGTCCGCCCTGCCGGGCGCCAGCCGCCATCACCTAGGCACCGACCTGGACGTTGTCGACGGTAACGCCTGCCCGCCAGGTTATGAAGTGGAGCTGACTCCTGCAGAATGTAACGGGATGTTCGCCCCCTTCCATAAACGTCTGACGGAATTGATGGACTCCGAGGAATCCGCCGGCTTCCAGCGGGTTTTCGTTCCCGGCCGCGGCAAGATTCAGCCCGAAATGTGGCATATCGCCCATTTGCCCACATCCAGACGCTACCTTGAAAATTTCTCCCTAGACCGCCTCAAGCAAATCTACGAGAAGACAGAAATCGCCTGCAAGTCCGCTCTTTTAGATAATCTGGATAAGCTGGCGCAAGAATATATCTACCCCTATTTTGTGTAGTGCTATGAATCTGGATGAACGGACTCGCGGTTTTTTCAGGCTACCGCTGGAAACCTACGGCAAATCAGTTCTGGGGACGGATCTTCGATATGTCCCTTGCAAAGGCAAATGCGAACTGCTTGTCATTGCGGGAATTCACGGTGAAGAACCTGAAACGACTTTTTTGCTCAGTCGTGTTTTGCGCTTGATAAGTGCGCCCCTGGAACGCGCCGCCTTTGTCCTCTGTGCCAATCCCGATGGCATGACCTTGGGCACCCGAGGGAATTATAACGGCGTGGACCTGAATCGAAACTTTCCCGTATCCGTAAAGCCGGAAGGCTATGTCTATTCCCGTTCCGTGTTGGAGGCTCCCCGAGATACGCTTTTACGTTCTTGCAGTGCGGATGGATTTCCCGTAGAACCTGAAGTCCTTGGCTTGCTGGATCTGCTAGAAATGCTGAAACCGGAAGAAATCCTTTCGATGCATGCGCCCATTGGCTGCGTCGATGCACCTGAGCGCACTTCTCTGGTTGAAGGTCTGTGCAACGTTTTTAACCTTCCCTGGATGCCCGATATTGGCTATCCCACTCCCGGCAGCCTAGGAACCTGGTGCAAAGAAAATATGGCGTCTGGCGGCCCGAAACAATGCGTTACGCTGGAGTTGCCTAGAATGTCCCTGGAGGGACTTTTTGACCGGTTTGGAACGTCCCTTGCCGAATTTTTGGAAAGCAAATATTAAAAGTTAGATTGAAAAAAAAACTGCGAGTCATGGACTCGCAGTTTTCGCATTAAACCTTTTATAAGAATTACTTCTGTGCTTCTGCTTCTGCAATAATCTTCTTGCGTTGCACAAGGCCAAGAGCAAAACCGATAATCATGTAGAGGCTCATCAAGAGCAACAGGTATTCGGTAATGAACGGAATCTTTTCAGAAACGAACATGAAACCGCTAATGTAGGTGAGTACAATCAGAACTGCCTGGAACAAGTTGAGAGCGACGCTCTTGCGGGGCTGCAGCTTGGGGAGGAACAGGGGGCTCACCATCAGAAGACCGGTAACGAGCATAACCAGGATCGGCACGAAGATGAAAGCGCCGTTGGGATCTGCAAAAACGCCCTTAGACTTCAGGTAGACCACCAGGATGGCGTTAACAGCACCTGCGAAAGTGGAGGGAAGGCCAGAGAAGTGGTGGTGGAACGTGTCGGAGTCGCAAGCGTTGTACTTGGCCAGACGCATAGCGGCGCACAATACGTAAATAGAGAAAGTCACAATCAAAAGCACGGCGTTGGTCTGGAACCATTCCGGAGCGCAGTTCTTATAGGCAAAGAACACGGTGAATGCCGGGGCGACACCGAAAGCGATAAGGTCTGCAAGGCTGTCGAACTGAGCGCCGAACTCGGAGCTGGCGTTAACCAGACGTGCGGCAAAACCGTCCAGCTTATCCAGCAGAACGCAAAGAACGATAAAATAGCCACCCATACGGATAGGGTCTGCCGTGGTAAAGGAACTGAATGCACCCGTTGCCCAACAAACAGCGAATACTCCCAGCAAAAAATTCATACTGGTGAATGCGTTAGGCAAAATGAAACGAGTCTTTCCCATTATATCCTCCACTATAAAAGTGCTGGCTGAAAAATAGTTTATTTTTTATCCATTTTACGAAAAAAAACGTTCCCGAGGGAACGTTTTCTGAAAAAAATCGTACTTGACGCCTTATTTGGCGGGCTTGATTCCCCAAAGAGCCTTGACGCCTGCTGCAATCACCAGAATCTGGGGCGGAGCGTAGGGGTTTTCTTCGCTGGGGAAGTTGGTCCAGTGCTTTGTGGAGAATTGGTAGTACTGGGTCGGGCGGTACATAACCGGCAGGGCGGGAATGGTCTCCATAAAGATTTTGTTCAATTCTCTGTATGCCTCGGTCAGTTCCTTTTCGTCGGTCATTGCAGGAATAGCGCTGATTAACTTGTCTGCATCGGCATTCTTGTATCGACCCTGGTTGGCGAAGGCTTCTTCTCCCACAGGCTTGTAAGAAACGCTACCCATAATCTGGTCGAATCGGTTCCAGGGGGAAGCTGCGGATATTTCTGCCGTCTGGGTCTTCATGGCCAGGTCGAAGGTTCCGAGACGGAGGTCCTTGTCCCAAGTGCTGTAGTCCACAAACTTTTCTTCTGCAGACAGACCCAGTTCCTTGAGGGATTCCACGGAAACCTTGATGACGTCTTCCCAGTCGGTCCAGCCTTGGGGGCATTCGATAGTGAAGTTTCTAAGGGGCTGACCGCTCTTGTCCAGTAACTTGCCGGAGTCGTCCCAGCTGTAACCAGCTTCTGCGAGAATGGCCTTGGCTTTTTCGATATCGTAGTAGTAACCGTACTTGTCGGCGTCTTCCTTGAAGAAATACTTAGATTCGGTGCCGAAAGGCAGGATGAAACCGGGCTGAACGGCGGGGGTATAGTTGGAAACTGCCCTGGACTTGATCTTTTCAAAGTTGATGGCGTGCATCATGGCACGGCGAAGTGCAACGTCGTTAAACGGAGCGCTTTGCTGCTGGATAAGGAGGGTAGTGATGGACCCGGGCTGGTGATACGGTTCGTTTCTGCTCCAGGCACGGATGCTATCGCGGGCCTTATCCCAAATGCGCGGCAGGAACACAGACGAGATGTCCAGGTTGCCCTTGGTCATGGCGCTGTTGAAATGATTGTTGCCGTTGTAGAGGGAATGTATGATATAGCGAGGCGTGGGCTTCTGGTTGTTATACTTGGCGTTGCCCCAATAGTTGTCATTACGTTCCAGGACAATCTGGTCGGGAGAGTAGGCCTTCAGATTGTACGGTCCGGAAACAACAGGTTGATCATCATTCTTGAACTCGGTAATCTTGGCCATATCATAATCCTTGCCGGATTTAGCCGAGTTGATCAGAGGTTCGAATACGGACTTGGGAAGAATGGAGGTTTCCGCAATGGCGTTCAAGATGATGAGCGGGTTCTTGTTCTTGCCGAAGTGGAAGGTCACATTGTTCTTATCGTCTGCGGTAATCTTGCTCAGGAAGTTCCAGTTGCCGTGTCTAGGAGTGGGCAGCAGGGAGTCGATGCGGAACGTGAAGAGCACGTCATCGACTGTAACCGGTGTACCGTCGCTCCACTTGGCCCTGGGGTCCAGGTGAACAGAAATGGAATTTTCGCTGCTCTTATAGCTGTCGGCAAGCATGGCTTCCAGTTCGCCGCTAAGCTGGTTATAGGCTAGAAGGGCCTCGTAGGAAAGTCTGCAGTTTCCGTCAATCGGGAAGTTGGGGTCGTAATCCAGCGGATTGAAGGTGGACGGGGGGGCCCAGTCAAAGCCGCCGATATAGAGCGTTTCGCTGCGGGGGTATTCTGAGGATTCTGTTTCTACGACTTCATTCTTGTCTTCATTGCAGGCCACCAAACCGACCGCGGCGATTGCCATGATCGTTTTTGCGAATGCAGAGAAAACGCTAGTTTTTAAAAGTTTGCTCATCTTCCAATGCCCATAAGAAATATTCGTTAGAAATTTAGTGAGTTTTTTATGAAAAAGTTATCAAATTTTGTTTACAAGTCCTAAAATTTGGGCTATTTAGAGGATGTTTCTAAAAAATTTACAGAGAAAAACCGTATAATATGCGTTTCGGGGAGGCGCTGAACAGGGTTTGATTCATGACAAACGGGGTTCCTGCACCTCCGGGGGTATTGAATTTTCGGATGAATTTCCCGTCATTTAACGAAATAGAAACAATTTCATTTCCCTGGTCGATCCATATTTCTCCATCTTTGACAAATGGGGTCGTGAAAATGGAGTTTTCACCCTTGTATTTCCATATGGGTGCGCCCTCCTTGGAATAAAGCATTAGAGTCTGGTCTGACAAACCTATAATCAGTTTGCTTTCATCATTATGTCTTATCGATTGTAGCGAAACGATAGGGGCTTCCACCAAAATTTGGACAGGCTGTTTTTCTCCTTGATGGGGGTTGAAAAGGATCAGCTTATTGTTGCTAGAGGCTATTGCCATTATTGAATCGGCGGTGACCATATGGGAAACAGGTCCCTGGATCCGTCTGGAGAATCCACTGATGATTTGCCCCGATGCGTCATCCAACGCGTTGAACTCGCCTTCCAGATTGCAGGTGTATAGGTAATTGTGATCCTTAACGGCAAAGAAGGGGGTGGAATAAATCTTTCTTGACCAGGCCAGCTTATTGTCGGGTTTCATTGCCTTGAGAATAAATCCGTTCCATGTAGTAATGTATGTTGCCTGGTCGAGAATCTTGGCTTCGAAGGCTTTCCCGGGAAGCTGGATGTTTGTGGGTACAGACTCCTTACTGAACTCGAAAAAGTTGACTGTATAGCCGGAGGCAACCACTAGGTTCCTATCATCGCTTGCGATGACAGGTGTATTTTCAAGATGGCTGATTTTCTTAGACCACTTCAGCTCCCCGTTTTCGGTGTTGATGCAGAATAGTCTATCGGCTGCAGGATCTATCGTAAATAGGTCCTTCTTGTTGCCGAAAAGTTGGGGGTAGCGGGTTTTCGGTGAAATCGGAAGCAGGTTGATGTGTTTTGCTCCAATGGATTTCCCGTACTGGCTCAGAATAAGGTTTGTAGCGCGAGGATTGCTGGCCGAAAGTCGTACTGCTTCTGACCAGGCTTTTTGCTTTTCCTTATTGCTGCTCTTCTTGTTTTCGAGGTAGAGGGCTTTTAGGAACCAACCTTCTGCGTTGCCGGGTTCCAGGCTGAATAGAGTGTCTAGCACGGGGGCCAGGGAATCCCACATGCCCCTTTCGTAAAGGCCGATGGCCTTGTTTGCGAATACTTCGGAACGAAGAATTTTCTTACCGTAGTAACGGGGTTGAATGGGGTACAGTTTTCGTTCGCCAAAGTAAAGGAAGATTCCGTCTTCAGTATGGACGGGGGGTGCGTCAATCGGGGTGGTGAAGCTAAAATTCCAAAGAGGGTACAACAAAGTGTCTACGGCTGTAATTGTACCTTCTTCGCTGAATAATCCTAAGGTTCCCTTGGCGAGGGGATAAATCTTGGTTGCGTCACTACGGATTGACGCCCGGGTGAAGCCGCTTAATTGGTCAAAAAGGGAAACCTTGCCTGAAGCTTCCAGTACGACAATGTTGCGTTCAAAGCTGAACATGGACTCCACGTTGTTAATGGAGGTTTTCCAAATGGGATTGTTTCCTTTTTTGGGTACGTAACAATAAAGGTTTCCGTTTGAAACGAGGAATAGCAAGTCCCTACTGATGATAGTCTGCTTAATAACGTCAAATTGGGCTATGCTGATGTTTTCATTTCCGGTTTCGGAAGACACAAAATGAAGCGCATTGTCGGCGCAGTTGAGTATGAAATCGTTTGTCGGTTTGTAGAAGCCTTCAATAGTGCAGTTTGAGTATTTTTCAGCGATGTTGGCAACAATACCTTTTTTATTGATAATGTACAGTTGCGTATTGGTTTGAATGATGGCGTGATTGTCAAGGAACAGGTAGTCTGTTGCCTTGGCTATGCCGTAGCTGACTTGAGGCACGCTTGCGTGGAATTTCTGAAAATGCAGGCTGTCTCCATCTGCGGATTGATACCAAATACCCTTGCCGGTAATAAATAGTATCTGAGAGGCGCCGGGCAGTGTTGTCGGAATAGGGATTATCTTCCCGTTGTCTATTCTGCCAACCGTTTCGTCCTGGAATAGACAGTAAGTTGGCCCCTCTCCAAAAAACCTCTTGATGCGGGTTCTTAAGTTGATTGGGGTGAGTAGGAAACTTTCAATCTGTTTGCTGGTGGCCGCATCACGTTCGGCTAGCCAATAAGATTTAGTTGTTTCGTTGGTTCTTGATAGACTTTGCTTGTAATAGAAGTTCGACGAGGAATTGTTTCCGGACAATTCCTGGATTTTTCCCAAATAGAAGTAGGCGGATTCCTGATCTTCCTGATCACCTTCTGCGGCTACATTTTCCAATATGCGGATAGCTTCCGTCACGTCCCCTTTCATTTCAAACATGTAAACGGCTTCTTGTATCAAGCTTTCCATTTTACTTGCATGAGAAAAGACACTTAAGGTCAGTATGACCATAAGCTGCAGGATGAGTGCGGAACCGGCAAATTGTTTGAATCTATTCAACATCGAACTTGTAGCCTGCTCCTCGAACAGAAATTATGATTCTGGGGTCTGTCATGTCGTCTTCGATTTTCTTACGCAGGTTTCCAATATGGTTGTCGATCGTTCTTGTAGATGGCATGTTCTCATCTGTATAACCCCAGATGTCCTTGAGTAGGTCTTCTCGTTCAACAACTTCACCACGGTGCATCCAGAAATATTTAATAATCTGGTATTCCCTGGTTGTAAGGTCCAGGGGTACGCCCTTCTTGACGGCCGAGAATTTCTTGATATCCACTTTCAAGTCTGCAAATTCAAGAACGTCCGGCACCACATTTCCGTTACCGGCCTGGGGTTCGATTCGACGTCGGAAAGCCTTGACTCTAGCCAGCAATTCCAGAATAGAAAACGGCTTGGTCACGTAGTCATCTGCGCCCATTTCCAGGCCTGCAACTTTGCTGGCTTCTTCGGTTTTTGCCGTGAGCATGATGATATAGCATTCCGGATGCTTGTTGCGGATATAGCGGCATACTTCAAAGCCGCTTTTCTTGGGAATCATCAAATCAAGCAGAACCAACTGCGGCTGGAATGAATCAGTCTTTTCGATGGCCTCTTCTCCATCACAGGCTGTTTCTACTTCGTAATTTTCCATTTCGAAGTTGTCTTGCAAACCAAATCGGATAATCTCTTCATCCTCAACAATGAGAATTTTAAAATTTTGTGCCATTCTTACTCCGCCCTTTTAAATTTTATGGTGAATGTGGATCCTTTCCCTGGTTTGCTGACGAGAGAAATTGTGGCCCGATGAGTTTCTGCCACTCTTTTTACAATGGCAAGACCTAGGCCAGAGCCTTTGGTACTGCGAGTCATTTCGTCACCAACTCTATAGAAATCATTAAATATATTTTTTTGTTCTGAACTAGCGATGCCGACACCAGTATCTGCTACAGAAAAAACGGACCATGAATCTTCTGTGTAGGTTTTTATTGTGATGTCTCCGGGAGCGTTCGTATATTTGATTGCGTTTTCGATCAAGTTTTGTGCGAGACTATATAATGCGGTGTAGTCGCCCATGACGAATACGTTAGGGTCGAATATGGTGTGGAACGTAAGTCCCTTCTCGACTCCGATGTCTTCAACGGCGTCAAAGACTTTTCTGGCGCAAATAGAAAAGTCTAACCGTTCCCATTTGAATGCTCCGGTTCCATGTTCCATGCGGGTGTAGTTGAGAATAGCCCCAATGAGGTTTTCCAGTCGGGTCGCTTCCTTACCAATAAGGTTTGAGTATTCTTGTACCTTTTCCACTTTTTGAACTCGTCCCCTGGCCATCATTTCGGCAAACATCTTGATGGAGGTCAGCGGTGTTTTCAGTTCGTGAGAAACGCTGGAGAGAAAGTTTGCCTTCATGGACAGAAGTTTTCGTTCCTGTGTAATGAACTTAAACATGAAGAAAGATCCGAATATTACCGTAATCAGGGCGAATAGCATCAAACCATACATTAGGAACATCCGATGGCGGGTTTCCTTTCGAATATCCTGCATGTCTTTCTCGTAAAGGATCAACTCAAGACCGAGCGCGTCTTCCAGGTGTACTTGGTTGATTATCGTTGTGCTGTCGAGGGCGGTTCCCAGAAGGACAAGATCGTTTTTGTCAATAACGGAGAAGGGGATGTTCTTCCAGCTTTGAGCTACGCTTTTGAGTTTGCCGAGGATTCTGTCTTTGTAGGATTCCTTGTCAATTTTGGCAATGACGACCTGGTCCCCAGAAAGGTAGGGGTATGACATCTTGAAGAGAATGATATCTTCATTGGATTTGAACGATATGCCGTCCTTACTTGCGGGGGTATTCTCTAGGATGTCCTGGAACTGGTCCTTGTGCTTGTAGAGGATGTCCATGTATCCAAGTTGCCTGTTGAAATTTTCACGTAAATTCCAGAAGGCTTCGCGCTTGTCCTGGGGAAGTTTTTCAAATGACAGAATCTGTGTAAAGGCGGATTCAAAGAAAAATCTGGATGATGCAATATTTTCTAGACTGGACCCTTCAAAGAATTCTGCCAGCACGGCAAGGCAGTAGTCCTGGGCTTCCTGATGCTTTTTCTGTTTGACAAGAATCTCGAAGTGCAGCAGTCGGACCGACCATGTAAGGTCGGCGTGAAGGTAGCCCTGCTGGTGGGGATTTTGTTCCAGAAACTCCACTAGCTTTAAGGCGTCGTCATATTTTTTTTCTTTGTAGTACAGTCGGATCAAACCCAATAAATCCTGGGTCTGTTCGGAGGGGTCGAACAAATAGAGGCTGGGCCTAAGCGATTTTGAACGCTTCTTGATGTAGTTCTTTCGGCTGTTTTCTTCTGTAAGTCCGGAGAATTCTTCGCTGAACAACTTTTTCTCTTTTAAGGTGGCGACCTTGTTTGAGAAATTTGTGGACTTGAAAAAGTGCCTTGACGAAATGTCGGGATAGATCAGCGCACCTTGATTGAAAAGGAATATGGCTTCAATTCCGTCGACAGACTTGAATTCGGACGCATGCCCAAAGTCTAGAAGTCGCTGGGGCTGTTCATAGAGAAAAAGTGATGCGTTCTTTGTTTCCAGAAAGACCTTGTGTTGCTCTTTTAGAACGCTTTCTTCAACGTCATTCTGAAATGCAGTCCTGTTTTCGTTGAAATTCTTTTGCGCCAGAAAGATTTCGTTTTGAATATTACGAAAACTGAGCACCGCCAGGATGGCGGTGGGTAGAATGATGCCTCCGACAAATAAGAGGATAAATAGCAGATTATTGCGGGAAACCTGCATAAGCTTCTTTTATAGCGGAAGGTATACTGACAATCCCGGGAACTGCAACACGACCAAGCTTCCTGCCATTAGCAGGAGCAGCAAGGCAATTGCAATAAGGGAGATGGACAATAGCGGACGAATCACTTGATTACGTTTGCCCTATGGGTAACAGAAACCTTATGTCCCATTTCGACGCGGCGATTGTTGGAATAAATTTCGCGAATCAGCACCGAGGACTCGTTTTCTGCTGCGCGAGCGATGACGCCTCTACCGAGAAGGCGAGGAGGCATGCTTGCATCAGACTTGTCTTCTTCCCAGATTGCCACAGCATCGCCGGTATTGTATCCCTTTGCGAAACCACCATCAATCAGAACGTAAGAATAAGCTCCGATAATCAGCATGGGGTCCATGGAATAACGAATAATGGCAAGGGAATCCATCTGGGCTGTCTTTTCTGCCGTATAACCTGTTACGTTAATGGGTGCAAGAGGCTGCTTCAGACGTGCTTTAGACTGGTTGATTTTGATTTCGCGGAAACTTTGTACAATCTGGGCACGAGACAAGGTGTCGCCGATAGCGGTTATTCTTGCAATGCCTGACAGTCTCAACAAGGCGAACTTGTCAAAACTTCTTCCCTTGGATGCGGGAACGTCAATAGCCTTGGCATCGACAATTTCAATGAGGTCTCCCTTCTTGAGATTGCTATTGGTCTTTTTACCGATTCCTACGACAACTTCGCTTTCGGGAAGGTGGATCAGAGGTTCTTTCTTTTCTCCAGAACGGATAGAGAAGAAGGCGCTGTCCTTCTTAAGGGAGTCCAGGGTGTAGATCTCGGGTGCCAGAATCTGGTAGTATCCATTGAACAGCTTGGGTTCGGGGCGCTGCTTGTAGTAGTAGGAATCTGTAGGTTTCTGCTTCTTTTCCTTCTTGTTCTTGCTACGAAGATCGCCTAACATGCTTTCGAAGTCTGCGTTTCTTTCGTCACCGTCATCGCAGCCTGCAGAAGTAATTCCCTTCGGCAGGTTGGAGTCGGCCACTGCTGCGTCGCAGGGATACTTTTTCATTGCAGGGTCAATGTGGAGAACCGCTTCTTCGCGGGTGCTGTCGCCGAGGTAAATGGAGTCACCCGGGTAAATCCAGTGCGGGTCCTGGATGTGGCGGTTGTTTTCCCAGAGATCGGGCCATGCAAAGGGATCCTTCAGGAATTCGTCACTCAAGTCCCACAGGGTGTCGCCTTCCTTGACGATATAGGCGGATGCAACAAGGGCTGAAAATCCCAAGCCGATTGTTAGATACTTCAAAAGACGCATATTTGAAAAACGCATATAAAACCCTGCAGGCTGAAATAGCTTTTTATTGAAATTTAACCTTTTCTCTGTTTGAACGTGGGTGCACTTTGGGCAAAATGCGGCCTTTCTGCGCTATTTTGGCGGTTTACACGTTCCTGAGGACGCTGAACATTACGAGATTTTGCCTTTTGTGCCGGGTTCTGTCCAAGAATTCCGGCTCTGTCGGGCACAAACAGGAACAGTATCTCGAATTTACCGCTTCCCGGTTCAAGGTACAGCGGGATGCTCTTGCGAAGCATATAACCTTCACGACGGAAATGCTTGATTTCCTTGGTTGCCACTTCCAGGTTAGATGTTTGCAGAAGAATTCGTTCCGGCCTGGACTGGGCTGCCATCTGTTCCACATTGGAGGCCAGGGACTCGTCTCCGGGCAGGTTGAAATAGAACGTCCAACGACCTTCGTTTTCTTCCTTGTTAAAGAACTTGGTGAAAAAATCCGCATCCACATGACCGCGATAGAATCGCATGTTTTCGTCGGGGACGTTTCGACCATTCAAACGTGAAGACTGCATGGCGTATTCGCGGCAGTCCAGCGAGGCCACCTTCTTGAATCGGTTTGCCAGGGAGGCACTGACAAAGGAACAACCCGAGTAGAATTCAAAGAAACAGTCGTCCTGGTTCGGGTGAATGGCACTCTCGATTCGCATGGGAAGGCCAATCCATGCATTCCTTGCCTTGGGAGCCCAGTCGAGCACATGCATATAGATGCCGGTTCCGCCAATAGAAATGAAGTCGCTGCCGAAGGCGCTCTTGGCTTCAACTTTCATGGGGGTGGTTCCGGTGGGATCGAACATGTAATCCGGAGTGCACTGGACGTGGTGACAACTGATAATTTCCGGGCAGGAACGTTCCAGGAAGTCTACAAATGTCTTGTAGCCGTGTGCAGAATTTCTACCTCTGAGATTGACCTGGACCAAGAGGGCGAACTGGCCGTCTCCTGTAGCCCTAAAGCAAATTTGACGGAGGGCCTTGCCGAAAATACGGAGGTGGTCCTTTTTCAGCTGTTCATTAACTCGTGTAACGACTTCAGGACGTTCCATGTCCTTGACGGGAGCTTCAATAACGAGTTTTTCGCTTGCGCCCTTGATGATTTTTACAATGCGCCAGTCGCAATTTTCTGCAGGAGTTTCCGCAGTATACCAGGCTTGGATTTTTCCAGGAATTTTTTCGGTTTCTGCCCAGGCGGCGAGTTGACGCTTAAGATCTTCGAAAGTTGGAATGACTCGTTCGACGGGTTTTGCCGGTTTTACTTCTTCGTCAACCGTGGCCTTGGCAGCAACACGTTTGTTGGCAAGAGGCGCGGCAGGACGTCTTACGGTTTCGCGTCTTTCATTTGTCTTAAAGGGCTTTCTTTGCGGCTTGTACATGTCAATATCTTTTTGTTAAATCTTTTCTATAAAGTATGGAGCTTATACCAGGAATCGCGGATAAATCCAGGAGCATTCGCGAGCGACCATCTTGGGGAATTCTCTGAAGTTTCCGTTAATCTGGTACAAGTTGAGGCTACCTTCAACCGGGGTCAGCTTCATGACAGAGTCTGCACGGGCTTCCAGGTATGGGAATTCGTCAATGTTGCAGCTGGATACAACGGCGCATCCGGTAAGTGCAATGATTGTATCGATCATCTGCATCAATATCTGATGGGGAGAGCCGCTCAGTCGGGTAGACTTGGGATTGTGCAACACAGAAGAAATCGGGTCGATCACGACAACGCGGTAATCGTGGTTTTCCAGTTTCTTGGCACCCTGGATTCTCTTGGCAATCAGCTGTGCTGTTTCAATCGGAGAAAGTGCAGTTCCGCGAAGATTCAGGAAACCGAACTTCGGGGTGCTGGCATTCAGGTCACGCTTGGATCCCAACAGGTGAAGGCGGTTGAGGAACACCGATTTAGTAAGTTCGAAATTAATGAAGAGAACGTCACTGGATGTGGTGGTATTACCGAACCAGTCTTCCCCGTAGCAAATGGACAGACCAAGGTCCATCAATGCAAGAGACTTGCCGCTCTTGGGAGGTGCCGTAAAGAGGAAGAATTCGCCAGCGCGGAGCATGTTTTCCACGATGGTCTGGTCTTTTTTCGGCGCTTCTTCACTGTCGCTAGCCAGCTCAATCAGCGGCTTGCCATCCAGAGAATATTCCACCCATTCACGCCATTCCTTAAAGTTCTTGGCGCCCTGTTCCAGTCCGATAAGGTACTGCTGCTTACCGCCACGAAGTACGCCCGGCATGCGGACCATCATATGGGGATTTCGGTTGGACGAATCTACTTTAAAGCCCTGGGAATCCAAGGTCTTGAAGAGGAAGTCTACGCGTTCGTTATATTCTTCTTCGTCATTTGCAAAAATCTTGATCCAGGCCTGCACGGAGTTGGCGCCTGTGTTGACCAAGGCGGCACAAGGCAGGTTCAAGGCCTTGTAGTAAGCCAACTGCTTGGCAAGACTCATCTTGGGGTTGTCGACGACGACATAACGGTAATGCCAAGATTCATCGGAGGCATCTTCTCCACCCTTAACGGCATTGATGCACAGAAGAGCGCCTTCAGGACTGTCCAGGCTCTTCATGATTTTCTTAATGGCGTCATCCTGGCCAACGATGTTGGACACCAGTTCTTCGGTACTGTTGGAGGTGTTGGAAATCTTGAACTCGATGGTTTCATCTTGTTCGAAAGTAGATTCCAGCAACTTGGCCAAGTCTTTTCGCCAGTCGGCTGCAGGCCAGGGAATGGAAAGGGCTTCGGGGTCAATCTTGAAGTTTTGCAGAAGTTCAAGAGACTGGGTGTCCAGACCCATGGCGAGCATCTGTTCCATGGAAATCATTCCCGCCGAAAGGGGGGAGATTATGGGCATGGCTACAGTCTGGGGAGTGGCCGGTGCTGCTCCACCTTCCACTGCAGGGGCCTGTGCTACCGGAGCTGCTGCGGGTGCCGCTTCTGCGGGGCGTTCAGAGGAACGTTTTTCTGCAGAGAATGCTCGACGGAGCGTCTGTTCGACTTCGTCGCCATCCATGCCTTCATCGCGAGCTTTGCCACCCAATTGGAAGCTGGCGTCCATAAAGGTCCATTCTTCTTCCATGGCGGCAACACCGGCCTTATACAGTTCGGCCTTTAGTTCGTTTCCGCTGAATTTACCTTTCAAAAACTGATTAATTATTTTTCTTGCGCTTTCCATAGGGCAGCCTCAAACTCAAAAAAATACTCAAAGTTAATGTAGCTTATTTTTTAACTAGAAATTTACAGAAAGTGATTGGTTAGACATTATAGGGTATTTTTCCATGAAAAATGGCTGAAGTACGGTTTCCTTTTCCAAAAATGCCGTTGTTTCTCCTTACAACGCGAAAACGAAATTCGATTAATCTTTTTTTTGTACAAACTTTAAATTTAGGGTAGGAATGTTGTTATTGGGAGAACATAATGAAAAAGGACTTCAAGAATCGAATTCTTGCAGGTATGTTTGGCTTGGTCGTTGCTAATGCGGCTATAGCCCAGACCTACGACTTGCCCATTATCTTTGTGGATACAAAGCAAAAATGTCTGGACAAGAACGTTTCCGAAAAAATTCCTGCCACTATGAGGGTTTTGGATGCTGCTACAAATTCTGTAGCTGATAGCGCCAAGGGAAAACTCTATGATATCGGAATTAAGGTGAGAGGGCAATCTTCCGCCCTGTTCCCAAAGCCGGGTTATAGTGTTGAAGTTCGTGATTCCATTGGTGGAGAAATCGATGTAAGCATGTTAGGTCTCCCCGCAGCAGACGACTGGGTGTTCCATGGTCCCTACGTGGACAAGAGCATGATGCGTAACTCCCTGGCCCATTGGCTTTTTAGGCAGGCCGGCCGCTATAGCCCCCGTACCATGCATTTTGACTTGTATATCAATGGTGTTTACCGCGGTGTGTATGTGCTAATTGAAAAAATCAAGCGTGGTAAGTACCGTGTGGATGTGGCCAAACTCAAGGAAGAAGACATTGAAGGTGATGAATTGACCGGTGGTTACATCTGGGCATTCGACAAGACCGGCACTAACACCGGCGGCGCAGGCAGCGGTGATGTCAATAACGAAGGTTTCAGTACTTCAGACGGTTTGAATGTCATTCTCCACTATCCTAAAAAAGACAATATCCAGGAGCAGCAGGAAAATTACCTGAAGAAGTACCTGAACGATCTTGAAGGTCTTTTCAAGGACGGAAAGAGTGGCTCTGGCTACGAGAATTACGTGGATGTAGGATCCGCTGTCGATTACGTCCTTCATCAAGAAGTTACGAACAATGCCGACTCCTACTGGTGTAGCTTCTTCTTGCATAAAGATAAGGATAGCAAGGGCGGCAAGGTCACTTTAGGTCCTCCCTGGGACTTCAACTTGGCGATGAGCAACGGTACCTCTCCCGAAGGCCAGAACAATGGCGGCGGTATGTGGGGCGGCTTCGGTGGCATGGGTGGTTTCGGTGGCATGGGTGGTTTCGGAAGTTCGGGAACCACGGGCTGGCAAATCGAAAACAGCAGTAAGCAAATTGCCGACGGAAATGGCGGTGGCGGCATGTGGGGTGGCTTCGGAGGAAGTTCCCTGAAGGCTCCTCGTTGGCTTACCAGCATGTGGAAAAATCAGAGTTACCAAAGCGAATTGAAAAAACGCTGGGCCGAATTGCGTAGTGGCGTATGGCATACCAAGACTATGGATGCCTATCTGGATTCCATGAAGGTCTACTTGAAAAATGCTGCCGACCGTAACTTTGAACGTTGGCCGAATTTAGGAAAGTCTAGCGGTCAGAACGATAATGATCCTCAGCCTATGAAGTACTGCAATCAATCTGGCGGAGGCATGGGAATGGCCATGGGTGGTTACAACGCTGACACTTGGGACGGTGAAGTGGAGCACCTTCGCAAGAAGATGAAGGAACGTATGGCCTGGATGGATGAACAGCTCGGTTTCACCGAGCCCGCCAATCCTATTGTGACGGAACCGGTGATTCATATTCCCACCATCGAAGATAAGAAGGATACTGTATCTTCGCAGACGTTGGCTGTGGATTACAGCCGGTTGTCTCCCACGAATTTCTTTGTCGTAAACGGATCAAACCTGGAAATTCAAACAGATATTGGCGGCACATTCGCCATTATGGATTTGAACGGAGCTATTCTTTACAAGACTAGAATTCAGGTGGGCTCTACATCCATGAAGGTTCCTGCCAAGGCTCAGAATAAGCATTGGATCGCTATCCTTAACGGGAAGATGCTTTCCAGATAATTTGTACGGATTTTTCTTCCAACAAAAAAAAGTCCATCGGCAAAGCCGATGGACTTCTCTTATATTTTTTTTCGAGAACGTAGAATCGTTCCGCAAATTACTTTGCAGGATTGAAACTGTCCTTCAGGCCAACGGTGCGGTTGAATACCAACTTACCCGGCTTGGAATCGTCGGAATCCAGGCAGAAGTAGCCGAGACGCAGGAACTGGAAGCGGTCTTCCATCTTGGCGTCGGCCAGGCTGGGTTCCAGCTTAGCCTGCTTAATGACCATGGATTCAGGATTCAGGTAGTTGTGCCAATCTTCGCCTTCGGGAACATCAGACGGATCTTCAAGAGTGAACAGGTTGTCGATGAGACGGACTTCTGCATCTACAGCATGAGCGGCGCTCACCCAGTGGATGGTGCCCTTCACCTTACGACCGTCAGGAGATTCGCCACCCTTGGAGGCAGGATCGTATTCGCAGTGAATGACGGTCACCTTGCCGTCTGCGTCCTTTTCGACGCTCTTGCAAGTTACGAAGTAGGCGCCCTTCAAGCGAACTTCGCCTTCCGGCTTCAAGCGGAAATACTTCTTGGGAGGTTCTTCCATGAAGTCTTCGGCTTCGATATACAGTTCCTTGGAGAACGGTACCATGCGGGTGCCTGCGTTAGGATCGTTGGGGTTGTTTTCAACTTCAACCATTTCCACCTTGCCGTCTTCCCAGTTGTCGATGACAACCTTCACCGGATCAATCACAGCCATAGCACGCTTGGCACTCTGGTTCAGTTCTTCACGGATGCAGAAGTAGAGCAAGTTTACGTCTACCATGGATTCAGCCTTGGACACGCCGATACGGCTGCAGAATTCGCGGATGGAGCTGGGGGTAAAGCCACGACGACGGAAGCCGCAAACCGTGGGCATACGGGGGTCGTTCCAGCCAAGAACAGCCTTGGTTTCCACCAGTTCAAGAAGCTTACGCTTACTCATCATGGTGTAGGTAAGGTTCAAGCGGGAGAATTCAATCTGCTGGGGGCGG
The DNA here is from genome assembly GCF_002210365.1 of Fibrobacter sp. UWH1. Lineage (NCBI taxonomy): Bacteria > Pseudomonadati > Fibrobacterota > Fibrobacteria > Fibrobacterales > Fibrobacteraceae > Fibrobacter > Fibrobacter sp. UWH1. The sequence goes on along the minus strand of NZ_MWQG01000004.1, from coordinate 89,292 downwards.
TTTTCCAGACCCAGTTCAATGAGGAACCAATCGTACAGCGGGCGATGGGCTTCAAATTCCAAAGTACAGATAGAATGAGTAATGCCTTCGATCCAGTCGCTGATGGGGTGAGCGAAGTCGTACATGGGGTAGATGCACCACTTGTCGCCAGTGCGGTGGTGAGTGCAGTGCTTGGTACGGTAAATCACCGGGTCGCGCATGTTCATGTTGGGGCTAGCCAAATCAACTTTTGCACGGAGGCACTTTTCGCCATCGGCATACTTGCCGTCACGCATTTCGCGGAACAGCTTCATGTTTTCTTCAACGCTACGATCGCGGTAGGGGCTGGGCTTAGAGGGCTTACCAGCATCGTTACCACGGTATTCCTGCATTTCGTCGCGGGTCAGGTCTTCAACGTAAGCCTTGCCCATTTCGATCATCTTTTCTGCAAAGGCGTAAATCTGGTCGTAGTAGTCAGAAGCAAAGAATTCTTCCTTCCACTGGAAACCGAGCCACTTCACGTCTTCGCGGATAGAATCCACATATTCCACATCTTCCTTAGTGGGGTTGGTATCGTCGAAGCGGAGGTTGGTGAAGCCACCGAACTTCTGAGCGGTGCCGAAGTTCAGGCAGATAGACTTGGCATGGCCAATGTGAATGTAGCCGTTAGGTTCCGGCGGGAAACGGGTCAGCACCTTGTTGCGCTTACCGGTCTGCAAATCGTTGACAATGATGTCTTGAATAAAATTCGAAGATTCAGGAATGTCCATAGTTTAACCTTTTAGGTTTTTGCCATAATATTTACGATAGGAATTATAGAAAAGATTACCCTTAAAAAGGAATGCCGATACTGACAACGGTTTCAAAAAATCCATTGCTGATGATGCGTTTGGTGACGGAAGCCCGATCATTCCAGCTCATTTGGTCTTTCCAGGAGGGATTGACTATATGTCTCCCTATGTTTAGTTCAGCACCTAAGTAAAAATGCTTCCAAATCCATCGTGCATCGGCTCCGATGAAAATTAGTAGGCCATACTGAGTATCTTTTATGGGATTGCCCTTGGCGTCTTCCACAATGTCAATTTCGTGCCTTAGGCCGGTAAGGCCTCCTTGAACAGCAAGTAAAAAGTCTCCCACTTCCATCGTCCGCGTGAGCCAACCCGGGTGGTAGCGTCCTATCAGCGCCAAGTTCATCTCCTTGACTTCGCCTTTTTCATTGATTTTTTGGGTGTAGTAGCTAAGGGAACTGACCCAACCATTAGATGTAAGAGCTGAATAGCCAAATCTTGCGGCCACACCAAAGTTGTTGATGTGCAGTTCATACGTGAAAGCGTACCCATAGTCACCGTTAATGTGAGCAGAGATTTCGTGACCAAAGACCGTCTTATCTCCAGTATCGGGAGATGCCGGTGCTACAATGGTTACCTTGTGGTTATCCACAAAGACTGTATCCGAAGTCGCAAAAACGCTTGCACAAAAAACTAAAAGAAGGATAAGAACTTTCATCTAGAAGCCTATGGAAAAAATGAACCCTTGATAGACTCCGCCATTTGCAACACCTGGCTGAAAAGCGATGCCTTCGCCATCACTTACTAAACCAAAGCTCTTGAAGTCGTGTGACCAGTATTGGTAACCAATTCTCCAACCCAAAGTCCATACGGAGTGTCCCACCGTGTAGGACATCCCTGGTGTAAGCACAAAACTGGTTCCGAAGGCGTAGTCTCTATAGTAATCACCTCTTTTGTGTCCATCTTCGTCCAGCTTGACTTCATGTCTGTACATGAGTCCAGGGAAAATTTCGCCCTGAAGGAATAGGGAAATGGAACCGTAGGGATTGTTGATGAGTTTGTGCTTTTTGGATTCCTCATTTTCGAGAAGTGTCTTTCCTGTAACAATGTATTGGCGGTACCCTATGCCGAAATTGGTAATCGTCCTGAAACCATCCCATTCTTTGGGATTTATAAAGTCGATGTCTCCAAATTCCATATAGCTGTTGATGCTGAGTAAGATAGATGACCTGTATTTTGTCTCTATTTCATAGGTCAAGTCGATAGGCAAAATCTTGAATAAAATACCGATCATAGACATCCCTGTCATGTAGTTTATATGGATGGCTCGTCCAGGTTCCTTAACTTCGCGACTGTTGGTTGTATTACCCAAGGAATCACTTGCGTTAGAGTCCAATGGAATTTTCATTGGAGCTTCTTTGGAAACGGCCATGTAGACTGTGTCCGGCTCGTCGATGACGTACAGTGTGTCGGTAATATGCGTTTCTACATATAAGGTGTCCGAGGCGTGAGAGACGGAAATTATTCCTGCACAAAGCAACAGCGAGAAAAAAATCAAGTGTTTCATTTTACAGTCCCCATCCAATGACGACATTCAAGTTGAACTGCAAATCATCGCTGATGATGGTGCCGAACTCATAAAGAACGCCTTTTTCCCAGTTGCTAAGAGCGTTGTAGCCGATACCAAAAGAAATATCTGTAAACAGGTGCTCGAAGGCACGCTTGCGGTTTTCCATTCCTAGGTTAACGAACCATTGATAACCCTGAGCTTTTTGGTGGATATCCTTGGGCATATACTTTTCTACATAATCTCTTGCGTCGGCATTCCATTCATAAACATAATCCAGCTCCGTGTAGTCACCGATTCTGCTGACATACTGCAAACCGATTTCAACGTATCCGCTTAGGATGGAGCTTTTCCTGTAGTGACGGTATGCCGCTCCTGCTGTCCACTGGAAAATGTCTCCTTCGAAGTGGTCTCCATATTTATTTGAAAAATCTTCGTCGTTGATGGAAATGAGACTGTGGAGTAACCTTAAGGATTGGCGTTTACCTAGAGTTTTTTCAATGCTGATTTCGTAGGCGGGATACTTGATGATTGTTGCTGCCAGATGAAAAAAGTTGAGGCCAAGATAGACGCTGCTTAGGCTAAACGACGTGTCTGATGTAGCCTTGTTGGATGAATCTCGCCGAGCTTTCCACTGGAGTATTTTGAGGGAATCTTCGGTGACGTAAATCGTATCAGTCTTTGGCTTAATGTTGATGATAACCGTATCGCGTATGGTCTTTTCGATGCGGATGGTGTCCGCTGAAGGCTGCTCGGCAACGTCTGCGGAGGTTTCCTGCGCCATGATGTTTAACGCACAGGTGCATATCAAGAAAATTAGCAGTACATATTTTTGCATAAAAAGATGATGTCGGGTTCTACATCGTCTAAAGATAACATATAAATTGTTGAATTTAATCCGGTTTGTCAGTGAAAATCAAAGGTTCATCCCAATGACAATACCAAATCACCAATCGTCTTTCACTAGTTTTGAGGCTAGGGACCGGAATCTAGGAGCTAGGAGTTTGAGGTACGCTTCGCTTGAGGTATGAGGTCGGAGCTTCGCTCCTAGAGGTTCATTAGAGGCTAGGGCTGCGGGATGCAAGAGCCTGCAATTTCAGGTGGTTACATCTTTAAATTTCCCTGCGGAATATTCCCGAAAACTCTAACCACTAGCCACTAACCACTAATCACTAACAACTAATCACTTTTCATTGTTCCACAGCCAGGTGCTGAGGTAGCGTTCGCCGGTATCAGGGAGCAGGGCCACAATGCGTTTGCCCTTGAACTCAGGACGCTTTGCCACGGTAAGGGCACATTCCAGGGCTGCACCGGAAGAAATACCCACAAAAATTCCCTCTTCTGCCGCTGCATCGCGGGCGGCCTTGCCAGCCTTTTCGGTGCTGGTCAGGTAGACTTCGTCCACCACCTTGGGGTCATAAATCTTGGGGATGAAGTTTGCCCCGATCCCCTGGATCTTATGGGGGCCAGCAACACCCTTGGAAATCATGGGGGAGTCGTCAGGCTCGATAGCGATTACATGCAGGTTGGGATTCTTTTCCTTGAGGTACTTTGCGGTTCCGCTGACAGTTCCGCCTGTGCCTGCCGTAGCGATAAATACATCCACCTTGCCTTCGGTATCTCTCCAGATTTCGGGACCGGTGGTCTTGTAATGGGCGTCGGGATTGGCGGGGTTTTCAAACTGCTGGGGAATAAAGCTCCCAGGATTTGCTGCCGCAATTTCGTTTGCCTTTTCGATACAGCCGGCCATTCCCCTGGCACCTTCGGTAAGCACAACTTCTGCGCCCAAGGATTTCAAAAGCATACGGCGTTCCACACTCATGGAGTCGGGCATGGTCAGCACAACCTTGTAACCCTTTACGGCTCCAACATAGGCGAGGCCTACGCCGGTGTTTCCACTGGTGGGTTCGATAATCAGAGCGCCGGGTTTCAGTTTGCCTTCCTTTTCTGCGGCTTCAATCATTTCTAGAGCCACACGGTCCTTGGCGCTGCCCAGGGGGTTGAACATTTCAAGTTTGACGTAGACTTCGGCATCTCCCTTATTCAGTTTGTTTATGCGGACAAGGGGGGTATTACCGATAGTTTCAAGAATGCTGTTGTATAGTGACATCTGGTTACCAAGTGATAATTGGGAAAAAGGAAAATCTAACGACGAATGCTTCTGCGGAAACCGCCATTACCTTGGCTGTTTGATTCTCGTGAACGATCATCTCCGTTGCGGCGATCGTCATATTTACGGTCGTCGTTATAGGTTGAACTCTGGGAAGAATTCGTCTTCTTGTTTCTTGTCAAGTTCTGCGGATTGCTGACAGGTCTATATTCTTCCTGAGGATGTACATTTTCTGTTTTCGTGTATGTAGGTCTTTGTTGTTCCTGCTTTGCAGGCTGCGGTTTTGTTGAAGGCTTGGGACTAGTTTCCCTAACAGGAAGGCGATGATGGCTCTGGGGCTGGGATGGGGCCGGTGCGTAGGAATGTCCGCCATGCCTTGGGGGCTGTGCATTGTAATGGTGGCGCGGTCTAGGTGGACGCGGATGGTGACGGATGGTGTGGCTATGCCATTCGAACCAGGTGTCGCCCCAAACCCAATCGTTATACCAGTATCCAGTCCAGACCACATGGCCATAGTGCATCGGTACATAACGGTCTGTGTGAACATAATACACTACAGAGGGGTTATAGACAGGAACATAAATGTATTCCTTTTTCACCGGTTCAATTGTAATGTATACATCCCGTTCGACTTTTATGTATTGGTCAGAGTTCAGATTCCCGTGGTCATAAGCAGCGTGGCGCATACGCTGGACTGCAAACATAACTTCGCCATTCTGATTCTTTACGGCTCTGCCCAGCTGAGATGTCCAGGTGGAGTATTTTGCCATGGTGGCAAGAATCGTCGGGAAGGGAATCAGGGCTAGAACACTGGCGTCGTAATCAAGGCCAGCGCGCTGCATTTCCGCCGTGAGTGCTTCACCTTTGAAACCCTTGTGGGCGTTTGCCCAGAGGCTTGCCGATGGAGTTTCGTCACTGTGGGTTGATGCCGTTAAAACGTGGGCCAACAGCGGATCTGGATAAAGTGCGATGGTTGCGACCAATGTATCCAATTCCTCTGCGGAATAGTCTGCTGCCTTGGCGCTTCCCGAGAAGGTCATGAGTGCAAAGGTTATTGCCAGGAACCATTTGACTAAAATGTTTTTCTGAAAAGACTTTTCCATAAACAACTCCTGTACCTCAATTTACAAAAAAGGCCTCTTCATGGATTTAATCCGCGGGAGTTTTTGTGCTAGAGGTAATTTTTGACTCTTATTTCAGGATTCAGATTTTCTTTGGGTAATTTAGGCACGTATAGCTTTACCGCATAGGCGTAGGAGTCGTTTTCGGCAATGATATCACCTTCCTGCAGGTCTTCATAAACTTCAATTTCGATTTCTACTCCGTCCCTGGCGGTCTTGCGATTCATTCGCATCGACAGTTCTTCCTTGGTAAAGAGGACGTCGATGACTTTCTTATAGCTGCCGTGATGGGTTGTGCCTAAAATTCGGGTACATTTCATTGGGCAAAACTCGAATTACTTGGTGTCGAACTTTACTGTAGGAGCGGTGCTTGCGCCTGCGTCTGCAGAGAACTGCACTTTGGGGCTGGCTCCTGCAAATCCGGCAATCAGACTGTTGGGGAACATGCGGATGGTGGTGTTGTACTGCATGACCACTTCGTTGTAACGCTTACGTTCCACGGCAATGCGGTTTTCTGCACCTTCAAGCTGCACGCGCAGTTCCTGGAAACTGGTGTTGCTCTTCAAGTTCGGATAGTTTTCGCTGACAGCCATCAAACGCTGCAGGGCGCCGCCCAGGGTAGCCTGGGTTTCCTGAAAGCGCTTCATGGCCACTTCGTCGTTCAGGACGTTTTCGTCAACTTTAACGACGCCGCCCATATGGCTGCGGGCATCCACAACGGCAGTCAGGGTGCTCTTTTCAAAGTCGGCTTCACCCTGCACGGTAGCCACAAGATTGGGAACCAGGTCAAAACGGCGCTGGTAGGTGTTCTCGACTTGAGCCCACTGGGCCTTTACGCCTTCGTCCAAGGCGATAATATTGTTATAGACGCTAACGGACTTGCCAACAATGATTGCTGCAAGCAAGATGACGGAAACGAGAGTGCCGATAATTACCTTTTTCATACCACCTCCATGGTGTCGACGAGGTTGACTATTTCTGTGACGGTACTAATATAGCTATTCACGCTGTCCAGGAACAGTTTTTCGTTTTTGCTGCTGATGGGAGTCTGCAAGGCTGGGTAGTCGTTAAAGATCTGCTGGTGATTTTCGGGATATTCCCTGTGGTTCAGGTAGTATACTCCGTACATGGTAGGAAGCATGGTGGAACTTGCCCGTACGAAGAATCCCAGGGGGTTGCGATCTTCCTTGAGGTAGGTAAAGGCCCTGCGCAGATGGACTAGCAAACCGCGCAACTCGCGTTCGCATTCCAGACGCAGACATTCCATGTTGGGCTCGTAATTGGGGAGGGGAGCTGCACCGGCAATGACTGCGTTGCGATGGGCGATGTGCAGAAATTCCAACGGGAAGACGTCTTCTGAAGACTGGATTTCCTTTAGGGTGAAGTAATAGCGGAATTCAATATTTTCTTTCTTGGCCTTTTTCAGCAGGTTCTGCAGGGGGGCGATCTTTTCGCTGGAGTTGTCCCTCAGAATGAAGCTGATAGTCCAGGGGGATTCCATGGAATTGAAACCTTCCATCAGACAGTCGCCGTGGGCGAAAGCCGAAATCAGGTTGTCGCCTAAAGTTTCCTGCAGAAGGCGGGGCCAGTCGGAATTCTGTAGTTCGATGACGCTCAAGTTCTTTTTCATATATCAAATGCCTATTTAAAAATTCAAGTTATATCCATTTATGGATTGCAAAAATCATATGGGGCTTTTTGTTTGTGTTGCGCTAAATTATTACCAGCTTCCGCCGGAACCGCCGCCACCAAAGCCTCCACCTCCGAAGCCGCCACCAAAGCCTCCTCGACCGCCGAATCCTCCGCCAAAGCCACCGCGGCTTCCGCTGTTTCGGCTAGCGTTACCGATGGCATTGCCCAGCATAAACCAGAGGCAACCATTTCCGCGGCCTCCACTAAACTTGGCCATCATCAGCATAAAGGCGACAAACATGATGAACAGCACCATGCGTGCAGGAACTCCGCTTTCTTCGGGAACTGGGTTTTCGCCGATATTTAGCTGGATGTTCTTTTCTTTTGCGATGACTTGTGCAATTTCCCAGGCGAGAGCTAAAATTCCCGTTCCGTATTTTTGTTGCCTAAATGCAGGAACTAGTGTTGCCTGTTGCAACCTTTCTGCAAGGGCGTCAGGCAGGTATCCTTCGGCTCCATAACCGACTTCCACGCTACGTCGACGTTGCTTCTGGGCGACGAAAATCAAAATTCCTTCATTGGATTTTCCACCGACGCCCCAGTTCTGCGCCGTACGGACTGCGAAGTCCCTGTAGTCGTTGTTCCCAATGTCGTTCATAAGGGCGGCCGCTAACCCTACACCGGCCTTCCTGTATAATTCTTCTGCAATCAGATTGAACTGTTGCACTTCCTGTGCGCTCATTAAACGATTTTCGTCGTAGACATAGCTGTTTACAGGACGGGCTGGCAGTTCTTTATCGCTGCCGTTTTTTAAGCCGATCCCCGCAAAAGCAGTTGAGGCCAGGGCTATACATAAAAGTATCGCCCACATTGCTATTGATGAAACGGAACTCTTCTTTCTCATTGGTTTGAAAATAGAAAGTTCATGGACTGATGTTAGACCATGAACTTTTTTTTTCAAAAATGTAGGGTGTATTTTTGCGTTTAAATGTGTTTTTTATCTTATTTACAATAATCGTCTAATTGTTTCTTTAACGGCGTAAAGTTGATCTTCTTTATGACAGCAATAGTGGCATCCATTTCTCGTTTGCTGTTTTCATGGCCCGATGTAAGGAAAGTAATATTGTCTCCCTTTAGGGACAGATTCACGTCATAAGGTGTTGTGAACTTTCCCGGAACATATTCTATGGGTTTTCCTGCACTTGTTGAAATGTTTAATTTTAGAATGGGTGATTTTGCATCGGAATCAATAAAAATTGATTTTTTTGCCAACCCTTTTTCAAGGGCACTGCAAATCGTTGCGTCTTCCTTACATTGAACATTTATGTTGCAGCGGGTCTGGGAAACCTTGAAATCGATTTCAATTTTCTTGCGTAAGCCAGATGCGGTGAGGTAATCTTCAGGCAGGTTTGGCTCGATTACAATGACAAAGGGACCTTTGTCGATGTCAATGTTTTTTATGTTGAATCTTGCGGTTCCGTCCTTTTGAGTTTGTCTTTCATCTAGAACTGTTCGCCCCTGTTTTGCGACGAGCGTGAAACCTTCGATGAATTCTTTTTCGTTAGATACCGTTACTTCAAGGGGCGAAATTTCAGGTTTTGACAGTTGTAGCGGTTGACTAGGACCTTCAAATTTTAATTTGGAAAGTTCACGGACGATGTCTGATTTTATTCCCTGGAGGTCATGCTTTAAACGATGACTTTCGTTTATGGGGTATACCTTGCCCAGTTCATTGACCAGGACATTGTATTGCGCAGGAAGGGGTTTTGCTTTTTCGATGGCCTCGATTGCACTATCGAACCTTCCCTTGTTTAGTGCGTCCCTTGCCGTTTCTTCCAGTTTTGTAACGTCTAACTGGATAGATTTCATCTTGAATTGAATGTCTGCGGTGAATTCATCAAGGTCCAGTGTCGCCGTAGCCTTGAAACCTTTGGCGGCAGGTTCCTTTTTTACAACGACTCCCTTAACCTGGATGTCGCTGGAAACCTTGCTGTTAGAGAGAAAACTTTCGCTGAAGGAACTCTCTTTTCCAGATGTAATTTCTTCCTTGTTTAAAGTCTGATTGACTTTGACTTGTGCAGAAATTTGCTTTGCAACGCCTGCGATGGCGGCATTGTTAGCCTCTTCCTGGGATTCCTGCGAAGTGGCTGTATAGGTAATAATCTTGCCTGCCTGGGCGTAGGCGACAAGCATAGTACACAGCGCTACCATTTTAAGAGTCTTCATAGAACATCCATTATGATCAGCTTCTTGGTGATGTTGATCTTCTTTGTGGAGGCGGTTGATTTTACGGCTTTGCGAATTTGGCTATAGACGTCGTTTACGTCGTCAGAGTCGCTGTAGACAACCATGTCGATGGTTTTGGCAGTCATGGTGTTGACTTTTGCCTTTTTGAACTTGGCTTTCACGTTCTGGACAATGTCCTCTTCAACATCCTCAATTTGGCTGTCGTCGTAATCGCCGCGGATGTTCATGATGACCTTGTATTTATTGCCTTCTCGAAGGTCATCGGCCCAGTAGGCGTAAATTTTGGATTCCAGTCCGGGCATGGCTTTTTTCGCGGCAGTTTTCAAATTTGCCTGCTGGTCAATTTTTTCCATTCTGCCGTGGCTGTCGATTGTGGAGTTCTGGGTTCCTAGAAGTCTAGCCGTTGAAGACTCGTAGGCGTTCAATTCTACGGTAACAATACCACGGCGGTCTACAGAGCCTGAAAACTTGATGTAGACATCGGCATTGAGCACGAGACTGGCCAAGTAGGCCAAATCCTCATCGGAACTGGCCAGACTGTTCTGTACCTGGATGACTTTATCTAGCGCTTCATTTCCTTCTAGATACTTGACTTCATACCGACGTTGAGTCAAGTATTCGTTAATTCCGTCCATGGCCGCCCTGGCAAGGGGATTGTTTGTTACAACTTGAAGACCGCTTAGCCCCTTAGAATTTAAGGCGGGAATGACCATAATGACCGGATGTGGAAAATCTTCGGGAATGGATGTTATGACCTGGGGCTGACTCTGGGGTTGATCCTTGGGAGCGTATTTTCCCTCATATTGGGAATAGCGATCTGTATGCTTGATTTCTCCACCGCTTTTCTTGGCGGTTGAGGAGTCGTCTAATTCCTTATATGCGGAATTTGCGTTCTTACGTGTAGAAACCGTGCCGTTATCTGCTGCGGCAATCGATGCAAAAAGTACCAGAAATCCAATTGCGTAATTTACAAAGTTCATATGAATAAAATTACCCAATCATTTGGCATATGTCAAAGTGGAAGTAAACTTTTTTTAATGAACAATGCGTTTTTTTAATGACAAGTATACCATTCCCTAAAAACACTATATATTTAAAACAGGTTTAATGGTTTAATAAAGACGTTGCATGAGGATGCTATAATGGAAAAATGGTTTTGGCTTCCCGACTGGGCTTCGGATTTGAGTCTGTGGGAGGATGATCTTATCAGTGCAAATCCGGAGGCTGAACACGTCTTTGTCTCGTATGGAGACATGGTTTCCTGTTTAGACGGAATGTATGGCCTAAAGGGTCTTTCCGAGGCGACAACTGTTGTCGCTTGGGGGCTTGGCGCCTTGGCTTTGCTTAAGGATGCCAAGAATAAGCCTTGCGGTCAGAAGTGGATTCTTTTGTCGCCTTATGCAGATTTTTGTGATGAAGAAAGCAACTGGACCGATCAAACTTTGACTTTTATGGCCAGGCAGGTTCGAAATGCTGCTGAACCGACCTTGAATGCTTTTATGGAGTTCCTGGAAAATGAGTTTGGCGAATGGCAGGATGAATGGTTCAGTGCCGCCTTGAAAATGGATAAAAACGCACTTGGTGATGGCTTGAATTATCTTGTGCGAAATAAAATTGATTCAAAAATTGAAGATAACGGAGAAACAAAGGTCCTGTTTGGACGTATGAACCAGGCCGTCTTACCTAGTTTGACGTTGGGTTTGAAAGAATTCTTGCCCAATGCTGAATTTAAGGAACGCCCCAAGGCCGGCCATTGGCCTCCGATGCTTATGCTTTAATTTTACGAAAGCAACGGCAGTTTAATGTCAGGGCGATAATCAAGTACGCCAGGAAGAATATTAAAAGGCCTGTTTCTACATGATCGCCGATGTGGCTATATAAGGTATCTCTTGTCTTAAGAGGTACCTTTCTCTGTATGACGGCATCGGTGAAAAGTTTAGTGTTTAGATCGAAGTGCCCATATTGGTCGATGAATACAGAAACACCGCTGTTGGCCAATCTTGCTACGGGCATTCCATTTTCTATGGCGCGGTAGCGAACCAGGTTCAAGTGCTGGTAGGGGGCCGTACTTCTGCCGAACCAACCGTCATTGGTGATGTTCACCATAAGGCGGGAACCGCTGCGGATGGCTTCTCGAATTAAATCACCAAAAATGGCGTCATAGCAAATGTATGGAGTCCAGTCGTAAGGTCCGTATACGGGGGTTTCCTTGCCAGGAACAAAATCACCTTCGCCCAGGTCCACATAATTCAAAATGGGGAATATATCGTCAAAGGGGATTCTTTCGCTGAAAGGTACCAAATGCTTCTTGATATATCGGCTGTATCCCGATTCGCCGGGTCTGAACAGGAAAGAGGCGTTATAAATGTCAAACTTGCGAATGCTGCCAGGAGGGTTTCTTTTATAATCTAGGGCTCCGGTCATCAGTTGTGCGTTTTTCAGTGTGGCCGTCTTGTTGAGGAGTCGGATGACTGCGGGCTGCCTTCTGATGTGGTCGGGAATGGCGGTCTCTGCGAGGACGATAAGGTTTGCTCCCGCACGCACGCTGTCGTTTACCATGCCGATTGTCTTGTTGACGATGGAGTCAAAACGGTCCTTGCTCCATTTGGCACCTTGGGCGATACTGGGCTGGACCAGGGCAATTGATGGATTTTCGGGGGAATCAGCGTTGTTGAAAGGTTGGGCTTCCTTTGAAGAAAGAACAATTGAACCCTGAATTAGAAGCAGTATGAAAATGACTGCGGGAACCGAGAAAATGGGAAGTGCCTTTTTGAGATTTTTGCAGTTGGCCAAGGCATGGGCGACGGCCTGGTTGGAGGCAACGACCATGATCGTGTAACCAAAGATGCCGACCCAAGGGAGCATTTGCAGAAGTTCCAGATGGTTTCCGAAGGTGTAACCTAGGTGGCTCCATGGAAAACTGAAATCCCCTCGGGTACGAGTCATTTCAAGACCTGCGTAAAATACGGGGAAAAGGGGGAGCAGTAAACGATGGCCTTTGATGGAGGCCTTTGCTGCTAGAGTGTAGACGTACGCGGCAAGAACGTTGTATATGCTGAAGTAGGCGATGAGTAGGAACAGTCCGAACAATATCAATCCCGACGGAGCTGTTTCTACATGCATTACATTGTAAATCCAGTAGTAGTTGATTGTATTGTATAGGATGGCTGACCAGAATGTGGCGAACAGGGCCTGTTGCCTTCCGTAACGGTTAAGGACTATAAACCAGGGAACTAGCAGCAATAACGCTGCCGGGCCAAGGGGCATGGGTGGGTAGGCGAACGCATAAAGTCCCCAGGAGAAAGTACATAGCATCAAGGCGGTTCGTGAATCCTGTTCCTTGATTCTGCGTATGTTCCAGCGGAAAAAATTGACTAGCCAGAACAGGCCGACTGGGCAGAACGTCATGGCAATCTGGACGATACCAGCATGGCCGGCTCCATTATAGTTGGCAGTATTGTAGTCTATGGCCAGATTAAAAAAGGATAGGGCGCTGTACGTGTAAATCCAACGAGTAAAGTTCTTTCGGATTGTTTTGACAAAAAGAAACGGAAGTGCCAATATAAAGGGAATACACTGGATGTTCTGGGTGTAGAGTCCAGGTTCGTCAGCCCTTGCTGCAAAAATAATGATTTCAGCAATGAAGGTTACCGCAGCGTAAATCTTGTAGGCTTTCGGCAATTCGCAAATATATCGTTTGACCTTTTCCATGAAAAAACTCGTTAAAGACCGCTCTTGTCCTGAGGGTTGAAAACTAATACGAATTCGCCTTTGGGCGGATGACTTTTAAAGTGGGCAGAAATTTCTGCCGGCGTCCCGATAAGATGTTCCTCGAACTTCTTGGTCAATTCTCGCATGAGGGCGATCTTGATGTCTCCGAATACGAGCTTGATTTCTTCGACGAACTTGTCGATGTTGTGGGGGCTGGCGTAAAAAATCTGGGTCGCTTCCTCATCCTTCAGTTTTTCTAGTAAGTGGATGCGCTGGGCGCTCTTCTTAGGGGAGAAATACTGGAATGCAAAATGGTCGGTAGGCATACCGCTACTGATCAGGGCGGTAATCATGGCGCAGGGGCCGGGGATGGCTCGAACGTCGATTCCTTCACGGACACATTCTCTAACTAGGTTAAATGCCGGGTCGGCTACGCCTGGGGTTCCTGCGTCGCTTATCAGCGCAATGTCGCCCTCGTTTTTTAGAAATTCAACGTACTTGGGCGTGACCTTTTCCTTGTTGAAATCGTGATAAGGTTCCATGGTCGTGTTGATGCCGTAGGCATCGAACAGGATTCGGCTGTGACGGGTATCTTCTGCCAGAACCAGAGGAACTTCCTTGAGAATACGGACTGCTCGATAGGTGATGTCTTCCATGTTGCCGATGGGAGTCGCGACAATGTATAGTGTATGAGCCATGGTAAAAATCTTTATAATGAGGTGTTGTAGCTGAGTACGGAATTTAAATCTGCCTGACGGGAACCCTGTAACTCGAAGCGGAGCCTCTGGATTAATTTGCGGTGCATTTCCTTGGCGGCGTTGTTAATCAGGTCGCTTCGCATGCGGCCGTATACGGTGGCCTTGATCTGTTCCTGTTCCGAAAATTCAACGTGCTTGACCAGAGTGCCATTGCAGAAAATGCGGGCGCGGAGGGTAAAGCTTAAGGTTTCATCTACAGGGAGGATTGGCCAAAAGGGGATAATCACGGCTCCCAAAGTCCATGAACTCGGGGCCGATTCCTGCTTGACTGATGCGATGATTTCGGCGTTGCCTCGGCACGAATTTCTTGGATAATCCTCTGGCGTTGCCGCTGCCGTGTAAGCACGTAGCAAATCTTGGCTTAATTCCAGGCTGTCTCCGCCATAAACGAAGGGAATATTTCCAAAGAAACTGAACTTTTCCTGAGTTAAGGGAATGTTCTCTAGATTTCCTTGTTGCAGATTTACGGAACAGCCCGATAAAAAGGCCAACAGTATCGTAGCGATCAAAACGCTGATTTTTCTTTTGCTTCTCGTGTAAAACATCATTTGTAAAGATACAAAAGTATGGGAGTTCCTATTGTTTTATTAAATTGCGGATATGGATTTACCAGTAGTCTTTATATCTGATGCCCATCTGGGTGTGAACACTCCGTTCTGTGTTGCTAATCGCGAAGAGAAACTTGTGCAGTTTTTAAATCAGCTACGCGGTAAAATTTCTCACTTGGTCATTGCGGGCGACCTGTTTGAATTCTGGTTTGAGTATAGAGATTACGTTTGCCGAAACCATTTTGAACTGTATTTTTCTCTTCGGGAATTGGTGAAATCCGGTGTGGAAGTTCATCTTCTTCAGGGAAATCATGATTTTGCCTATGAGGATTTCTTCCCCAAAACGCTGGGCGTTCAAGTCCATAAGCAGGTTATTCTTGAGGTTCAGGGGAAAAGGGTCCTCTGTTGCCATGGCGATGGCGTTGCCAAGTCTGATAAGGGTTATCGCGTCATGCGAAAAATCCTTGATTTTCCGCTAAACCGCAAACTTTTTAAGTTGATCCATCCGGATTGGGGGATGAGTCTCGCTCGATTTGTTGGCAGCAGTAGCCGCAAGGCTGGCGAAACAAGAGTCATCAATATGGACGAGTATCTGGAATGGGCCGGCGGCGCTATGAAAAAGAACTGCTGTGACTACTGCGTTCTGGGGCATCACCATATAGCGGGAGTATGGCCTGTTAAGAATGGTGTTGTCGCTTCTGCCGGGGACTGGATGAAAAAACTCACCTACGTCCAGATGGAAGCAGGTGAGTTAGTTTTAAAGGATTTTTTGTAGGGGCTTAGTTCCCGTTGAAGGCGTCTGCGCGACTCTCTGTGGAATGCATCATCTTCTTGCTAGAGTTTGAACCCCAAATCTTGGCGACGAGATCCATGCTAGCAAAGCTATCCCAGTAAGCGTCTACCCAGCACCAATGGTGAACTTCGCCCTTGGCGTCGGTGATAGTCCAATTCTTGAGCGCTGAAAAAGTCATCACAATCGGATCGGGCTTGCTGGAAAATCCATAACTGTTGGTTTCTTCGGGAAGCTCTATAGTTATGGTCCAGGCGTTTCCGTCGGTCCTCTTGAAAATGAAAACATTCAGTGCGATAATAACCGCGAGGGCTATAAGTGCGCCTCTAAAGTTCTTTTTCGTGAGAAAAAAGATGCAAAGAAGCGCGAGGAGCACGCAAATGGCTCCAAAATTATAGTGTACGGTATAAAATGCCTTAAGAACATCTATCATGACGATCCCCTCGCTTAAGGCTTACTTCTTGTTAGCCTTTGCTGCCGCTCTCTGTTCTGCGACCAGGGAGGCAACGCTGAAGGACAGGACCTTGCCTTCGATCTTGCATTCGGTGCGG
This sequence comes from Fibrobacter sp. UWH1, assembly GCF_002210365.1. NCBI lineage: Bacteria > Pseudomonadati > Fibrobacterota > Fibrobacteria > Fibrobacterales > Fibrobacteraceae > Fibrobacter > Fibrobacter sp. UWH1. The sequence goes on along the minus strand of NZ_MWQG01000004.1, from coordinate 73,490 downwards.
TAGCTCTGTCTCGGGAGAGCGATTCCATGAGAAGAAAGAGTTCCCATGAAGGAGGCGTTTGCGTGGCTAGCGATAGTACGAACGTTGATGAATCCCTTGTCCTTGCTGAAAGTCAGGGAGAACACCTTCTTGGTCTTGTCGTATTCTGCAACCATGGTCTTGTTTACGGCCGTGTTGACTGCATTCTTGGAGTTGCGGTCGAAAATGATGGTTCCACGGGAGTCGATGGAGAGCATGGTCTTGTTTGCAACAGAGTTACGGCATGCGATAAGCTTCCATTCGCCCTTCTTCTTGGAGGAGGCGTTCTTGCTGGTGAAGATATACTTGTTGCCTTCCTTTTCCAGGATGTAGGGGCCAGTTACGATCTTTTCGCCGATGGCGTTAAGGGCACCCTTGAAATACAGGAACTTGGACTTGGAACCGTTGACACCCAGAATGAAGCGGAAAGAAGTAGCCTTTGCTTCCTTAACGGGAGTGATAGCCACGCGCTTGCCTACCGGGTCAACTTCGATATCTGCATAGGGGCCAACATCGATTGTTTCGCCACGGGGGCCAGTTGTCTGCTTGGCCATTTTGTCGAGTTTCATGGTTCGAATAGCTTCTGCCGGGAAGCGGATGAAGCCACGAATGTCCATTTTAACAATAATTCCGTCCATTATTACACCTCTTTTATTTGTTGTTTTGCTTGTAAATTAACAATTTTTAAACCTTAAATGCAATGATTATAAGAAAAAAAACAATAATGCTTGTTGTGAAGGCTACATTATGTAAGGTAAATCACATAGATAACTGGGGAAAAACGCCTTTTTTACCTTGTTTGGGCGGTAAGATGTTGTATGGCTTGGTTTAATTTATTACTTAAGGGACTGCCTTGAGCCTTGATTTTTTTGAAATTGGGGTGTTCTTTTTCGAAAATCAAGTTGCTTTCTTGCCTATTTTGTCTATCCTGAATGAGAATAACCTGTTCTGGAATAGCTATTTCGTTCAAGTCGGGCATGTCGACTTTTGTCCGTATCAAAAATTTGGGATAAAGAAGTCTGTATTTTTCGTTGATCTTGTCGGCAATGCTGCTGATGGGGTCAATTAAAAATAAACTGCTTTTTTTTGTGTATTTAAGTTGTTCTGCGGCTAAAATAGCTCCGATTCCCCTTCCGGCGACTATTTCAGGCGCCCTGCCGGTAATTTGGCTTGCGCAAGCGGTGATTTGCCTGGCGTCATCTAGAAAATTCTCTGAGGAGGGGGTTCCCTTGTTGTTTCCGCTGCCTCTATAATTGAATGTGACTAGCGTGCTTTGTGCATTTTCTCCCGCTTCGGCGAGAAATTGGGCCCCATCTTCATCTGTGTCGGGGAAATAGAGCAGAATGGACTTGTTATCCGAGCCGAGCTGCCAACCGCTTAAAATGTTGCCGTCTTCCAGCGTGCAGGAAATCTGTTTTGCCTTGCCCTGAATCGCTGCGTTGGCTTCTTTGTGGGTAATTGCCCGCGGAAATGCGATTTGGCGTTCTGTAAGTGCAAGGTAGAATACCATGCTGCAGTAAATGAGGGCGAGAGCACCTAAAAGTCGTAATATTCTAAGGAAAAAGCCCTTTATAGATGATGGTTTGAACGAATTCATGTATACAAAGATAGAAAAATAAGGATGAAATAATAAAAGTAACTTATAAAGTTCTGTATACGGACGTGGACTGTTCCCGTATGGAATCTTACAAGGAAAATTATAAAGAAAAAAGGACTTCCGCTTGGAGTGAAGCGGAAGTCCGAGGGATGGGATTGGGTGTTCCCTAAATATAGGCTAATTTTTTTAAGGTGGGTATAGGAAAAATGCATGGTGTTCACGAAAGTGTTCTCTAGGTGTTCTCTAGGCTGATACTAGTAGTAAAGCGGCTTTTTTTACATCGTCAAGGGGGTGCTTTTTACAAAGAAGGTGTTCCCAAAAATGTCCGAAAAAATTATATTTCCTGCTGATGAACGTTTATGCATATTACAATTACAGGAAGTACCTGCAGGACTATTATGACTACCGGAAGTCTGTCCAGCGGTATTTTTCCTATAGGTCTTTTGCCAAGAAGGCGGGGTATTCGTCTTCTGGATTCTATCTAGACCTGATTCGTGGCCGTAAGTCTCTTACGCCCCAGATGCTGCCGAAGTTTATTGCGGCGCTGGGACTGAACGAGAAGGAAGGCCGCTATTTTACCTTGATGGTTGATTTTACTCATGCTACTACTCCGGCATCCAAGCAGGCTATCTTCGAGCAGATGTCTGCTCTGTTGCCCAGTGCCATCAAGTCTTTGACCAAGAACCAGCAGGAATACTACAGCAAGTGGTATTATGTGGCTGTTCGCGAAGCCCTTTCCGTGCTGAATATTGGCGAGAAGAATATTCAGGAACTGGCGCTGTTCCTGAACCCGAAGATCACGCTCCCGCAGGCAAAACAGGCTATTCAGCTCCTGTTGAACCTGCAGTTGATCGAATTGGATATTACCGGTTGCTATCGTTCTGTGAACAAGGCCATCTTCAGTGGGTCCGAAATCGCTCCGCTGTTCGTTCATCAGTTCCAGAAACAGATGATTGATTTGGGTAAAGATGCCCTGGATCACTACAGCACCGAACGTAGAAATGTATCTTGCATGACAATGAGCGTGTCTGCCGAAGGTCTGGAACGTATTATCAGCAAGATTGACTTGTTCCGCAAGGAAGTTGTCGACATTGTCCGTTCCGACGAAGGCGAGACTATGATTGCCCAGATGAATATTCAGTTCTTTCCGCTGAGTAAGGAAAAGGTTGCCTTGCCTCCGGAACCTGATGAGGAGGATGCATGAGGACTCGCTTTTTGAATTGTTTGATGCTGGTGGCGTTTTGCGTCGCCGGGCTCGCTTTCGTGAGTGCCTGTTCCAGTGACTCCAGTACTGCAGGAACTGTGACTGATACGGGCAATACCATTGCTACAACTGAAGCTGAAGTGGCCGGCGTGGTCCATCGTGCCGATGGCTCTGTTGCCGTGAACGCTACTGTCAGGATGGCCAGGTTGGCAAGCTCTGAGGCAGATTCTTATGAAATCCCCGAGTCTAGGGATACTGTGACGGACTCTGCAGGTCGGTTCGCCTTTGCCGTTGCAATGGCTGACACCTTCCAGTTGGCTGTTTTTGATTCCTTGGCATCTGAAATTTTCTACCTGCCGTATACGACTTCGAAGTCTGACGATTACGATTCCATCAGGCTAGAAAAGGCCGCCTTGTTTAACGGCGTTCTCCTTTATGAAGAAGCCGATTCTGCAGTGAAGGTTGGCTCCCACTTTATTGTTAGCCTGACAGGAACGCCCTTCTTCCAGAGCGTATTTGCTGGCGATTCGTTCAGCTTGATGATTCCCGCTGGTACTGGCTGGATGTCGTTCTTCCCCTGGGACCCGGAGATTGTTGCCAAGCTGCAGGATTCCGGTGTCGCGGACAGCCTGATTTATCGCCGCTGGGAACTGAAGGACTCTGTTGCTGCCGGAGATACCGTTACACAGGGACCGTTCATCTGGAGCATTAAGTCTGACGTGGATTCCCTGATCAAGGAAGAGGAAGAAGTCGCTAAGGTCGTATCCCGTATTAGCGGTACCGTTATTTGCAAGAGCGGTAAGCCTTGTGACAGTGTGGAAGTCATGCTGATTACGGATCTGTACGGCTTTGACTTTGTCGAAGGTGATTCTGTTGAATTTGTTGTAAATGCGAAGACGGATAGCCTTGGCCGCTGGTGGTTGCCTGTTCCGGAATCCGTTCCCGAAGATTCCTTCAGAGTTGAATATCGATTGATGATGGATGGCTTCCCGGTCCAGGTTGGCGTGTCCCGCTATGTGATGGCTGGTGAAGTCAAGAATCTGAAGGACACGCTGGATGTCGGTGTAGACACGTTGAGCAAGCCGTCGGGACTGTCTTATGGTGTTGCCCTGGTTGTTGACCGCGAAGATACGACCCAGTCTAGTGACTGCATGCTGAATAGCGTTGTTGTGGGTATTAAGGGTACATCCCATTTTGTTCGCGACGTCACTTGCTACGATGAGGCTTCTCTAGTGGATCTGCCTATGGGCGTACAGGATGTGATTCTCTATTCCGGCGACCCCAAGGTCGTGGCAAAATTGCGTGAGATGGAGGTCCCCATGATGTACTATGTGACCCAGAATGCGGTGTCTTTGCCCGAGGGAAGTGTCCAACAGGTACAGTGGATGACCTATAGTCCAATCAATCTCAGCATTTTTTCTGAAAAAAATGAATAAAACCCCTTGCCAAGGTTAATTTTATTAGCTAACTTTGGCTCACCAACGATGAGTTATGGTGTAACGGTAGCACAACAGATTCTGACTCTGTTTGTCTAGGTTCGAATCCTGGTAACTCAACGAAAAAAAGAGAGATTCCCTTTGGGAGTCTCTTTTTTTATTTCCAAAAAGTTTGCGTTGTCCTTTTGAGGCTTCGTCTATATTTAAAGGGTGTAGGTAAAGCCTACGCCCCACAGTACATTTTGGGCGTCGTGATCCTTGAACTGGTAAAACGGCACGCTGATTTGTGTATATAGACCGTACATGTGGACCCACATTTCCATGGAAATGTCCAGTTCTTCCTTGTAGTTGAACGGGTACACGTACTTTTTCTTGTTGGCGTTGTTTATGGCCTGGTGCATCTTGTTGGGGGCTTCGGCGTATTCGTAGCCTGCGCCAATGCCGACATCGAATTTGAAGGGGAGTTCGCTAAAACAAGTCCAGAGGAGGCTTCCCCTGATGCTGGCCCAAAAATCATTTTCGCCGTAATGCATGCCCATGCCCTGCACTCTAAAGGCAAGGCTTCTGAAGTCAAGGCCTGCGACCAGTACCAATGGAGCCTGGTTCCGTGTGCCGATCCCAACTTCGATTTTTATATCGGAGGGCTGTTTGGGTGCTTCGGCAGCGCCTGAATGAACCGCCCCCAAAAGGGTTAATCCGAAAGGTATTATCATTTTGGGGAGGAGATTCATACTGACAATTATAGTAAACCTCGTGATTATTTGCACAAATGAGGGCGTTGATATAAAAAAATGGGGTTTATAATAAAAATAAAAGTTCTATCTTTTCGTTAACTTAACCGCCGCGGCGTATGCCAGGCTCAAAAAAAAGGAAAACATATGAAGTTGAAGAATTTCTTTATGTCTTGCGTTGCAGCATGTGCTTTGGCTGCTCCTGCTATGGCAGAAGGTGGCATGTTCGAAGGCGCTCTGCCCGAAAACTGGACTGCTGATGTTGTTGCCGGTGTCAAGTATAACTATTACAACTTCCACAACTGGCAGCAGGATGGTACTTCCAACTACACTTGGTTGGTGACCTTTGATGCAGACGTGCAGGGTAAGTGGAAGGTTGCCAACTGGCGTAACCTGGTGGATATCGATCTCGGACAGACTTGGACCGATGGCCAGGGCCGTCGTAAGTCCTCTGACCGTCTTTTCTGGGAATCCATGCTTGACTTCAACATGACCGAAGTGCTGAAGCCCTACGTCGGAAACCGTTTTGAAACTCAGATGATTGCCGGCTACACCTATAGCGAAGATGAAGATGGTAACGAAGTCAAGAAGGCTGTCTCCAGCTTTATGGACCCTGCTTACGAAACTCAGGTTGCCGGTCTTGCCTATATCCCCAATGATATGTTTAGCCAGCGTCTCGGTTTTGCAAACCGCATGACCATTTCTAACGGCTACGGCTACGCTGATGAACACGGTGCCGAAAAGATTGCTCGTGGCGAACGCGACCATCTTAAGACCGTGAAGGATGAACCGGGTCTGGAATCCGTTACTGAATTCAAGTACGGCTTTTCTGATGTGGTTAGCTTCAAGAGCCGTCTGTGGGCATTCACCAACTTTGAAGGTGTCAACGCAATTGACGGTCGTTGGGAAAACTTGCTGACTGTTCTGATTGCCCCGCTGATCGAACTGCAGGTTGGCTTCGATATGGCTTACGACCTGGATCAGGATGAAGATGCTCAGGTTAAGAACATGGTGCTCTTCGGTCTGACCTGGCGCTGGTTCTAATATTTAGAGAATCCGATAGATATAAGAAGAAGGCTCGCTTCGGCGAGCCTTCTTCTTATATAGTGCAAATTTTTTACGGTTCGTAATTTAATAATTCCTGAATCCAGGCGTCCTTAGCCTTGCGGATCTTTTCTAGGGAGGCGTCATCTGCGGCGCTGTTGTCTCTCAATTCGGCTAATTCAGTGTACTGCCTTGCCAGGAGTTCCGCCTTAGGGTAGTGGGGGATGAGGCTTGATAGGCGTTCCTGGATTGCCTTGTCGGAATAGAGCCGGTTGATTCCTTCTAGCCAAAGGCAGATGTGTGCTTCCTTGTTGCCGTTCTGCCGTTCTTGGTCGGCTTCGCTGAATTCCGGGGGCGTTATCTGGTCTAGCCAGTCCGCTTCTTGCTCGAACAGTTGGTTGTCTTCTTCCAGGGCGTTTGCCTTATTTCGTAATTCCAGCTGCTTTTTTAGGAAGGGACGGTAAGACTCCACATCTTGGTCTAGACCGTTTTTTTTCAGAAAATTCCCAAGATTACGCAGATTTGATTCTGACGGATTGTTCAGGAGGCATTCCTTTAGCACGGCTAGCTGATCTTTAGAAGGCAACTTTTTGAAATTTTCGTTATGTGCGTTTGCTGCCTTGACGCGAAGCCAAAAAATTCTCAATAGAATTAGTGCGGTTATGATGGGTAAAATAATGGTAAATGACATAATGGGTGCTATTTTAGAAAAATGAAGGGGGAAAATGCCTTTTTTGAAACGAAAGTTCCTGCTGTGGGCGAAAAAAGTTGTGTTTTTATGGCTTTGAACGTTCCTTATTGCTTTTTTACAGATATTTTTCAATTTTCGTTTTTAATATATAGTCTAAAATGGTGTATATTTAGCGTTGAATATTCATAACCTGTGCACAGGTGGAGATTGGACTATATGAAATTGGATCGTTTTAAACGGATATCTCTTACCGCGATGATGTTTGGACTCGCTGGGGTGGTTTCGTCCTTTGCGGTTGTTGAAGATAACCAGAGAGAACTGGATATTGTTGTCCGCGACTTTGACGTGGGTCATCCCGACTTTGAAAACTTCCAGGAAGAAGCTTATTACAGCATCTTTTCTGGCAAGGATGATGCTAAGCCGAGTTCCTGGTTGGCTACATACAGCACGGATCCGACGTGGACTGGTCGTCGATCTAACTATGGTAAATATGGTTGCGGTAATACCCAGACTCCTGATTATGGTCTCCCCGTAGGTACCGAAGGCTATCCCAAGGCTAACGCCGATGGATCCGTGATGACCAAGTCCGGTGCCGTTTCTACGGTTCCCGACTATATTACCGCTATTTCTAGAGTTACAAACCAGGGTTATGCCTGGTACGGTGAATTCAAGGATTGCTCTTACGATGCTAAGCTGAATCCCCTTAGCCTAAAGACTATGCGTGGTCTTGTGTCTGAATTGTGCTCCGACGCTTCTTCGACTTGGGCCGCCAATATGGCCGACAGCAAGAAGGAGTGTACCGCAGGTAAGGTCTGTAAGGGTCACTCCTGGTCACAGATTGTGTACGTGACTCCGGGCCTTGTTGAACGAAACCTGCAGTTCGTTAAGGATCCCAACGATCCTAACGGCGGTCTGGACATGTATTCTCCCATAATTTCCGCTAAGCGTGAAGGGTGTGATAACCAGTATTTCAGCCAGTGGTATGCGGATGTAGATAATGTCAACCTGCGTACCAATACCACCTTGATCCTGGATCAGGATCCTAGTGATCCGAAGTACTTTGAAATCGATAAGAACTGGAACAATGGTGGTTACTTCCCGCTGGATTCCATTTCTGATGATGGCGAATTTACCTGGCTGGGACCCAAACCCCAGTATCCGAATCAGTACGGCGCTCAGTCTCTTTCCATTTTCTGCCCGCCTTATGAATATCGATATGCAAAGGACCAGACCGACTTTAAGGGTTCGAATACTGCAGAACTTTGCAATGCCTGGAAGCGTAATGGTGGTCCCAAGGTTGGTGCTGCCGCATATCAGGCTGCTGCCACTTCTGAAATTGGCCTGCGTCACCTGCGCAACTATGGCTTTACCATGATGGGTTACGCCGCATTTAAGTACAAGAAGGGTGCTGGCGAAGTGTTCGAATTCACTGGTGACGATGACATGTGGATTTACGTGGACGGCGTTCTGGTGGTTGACCTGGGTGGTACTCACTTGGCTGCAGCTGGTAAGGCTGACATGGACTACCTTTCTGGTCAGAAGTTTGGTGTCGCCGGTTTAGGTGGCTTTGCTCATGGTTGCTGGCCGGGCGATCCTCTGGAACTGGCTGACTCCTGCTCTATCAAGCTTGATGCTGATGGTACCTGGAAGGATGGCTCCTGGCATCATATCCACTTCTTCTATGCTGACCGTCAGACCGATGGTTCTAACCTCCGTATCCGCAGTTCTCTTTCTGAACTCGCTCCGTCTCGCTATGGTCAGCCCTCTGTAAGTAAGTCTGTGGTGACTACCGACAGTACTGGTAAGCAGACAGTCAGCGTGACCCTGAATACTACTCTGGATGAATCCTCCTTGATTAACATCAGAAACGCTGCCGCAACAGGCACCGCTCCGGTCTTGCTGGTGATGAGAACGGTCTATGATTCTACCGGTGCTTCTTCTACTAAGGTTTATGGCTACTACATTACCTCTATTTCTGATGGTATTAACCTTGGTCCTTCTGGTATTCAGTACGATATGGAAGGTATCTTGGTCGATGCTGATGGTAATGTTATGACTTCTGGCATTTCCGGTAACGACAAGATTGCATTCAATTTCCGCGATCCTGAAAACGAAATTGCCAACGACGAAGATCTGAAGGCTGCTTATGTGTCTACTGTGGGTCTTGATGCTTGGAATCAGATGATTTCCTGGACCAAGAAGATGGACGCCGCTGGTTTCGATATCAAGTCTTCTTCTGGAAAGAAAGTGATTGGTTTCCCGGATACTCCTAGCGATTGGTCTGTTACTCAGTTCGTGGGTAACCCCAACGTCGAAACCTTCGTTCTTGACAAGAATATTGACCGTCCTGAATTTGATAAGCAGGCTGCTGTATTGACCGAAGTTGCCAAGAACAACAGTGGTGAATTGCCTGCTGACTTTACCGCTGACTTGATCATTACCTCTATCCCCACTTCTGCTGGTAATGGTAACCCGCTGGTGCTGTCCAACGAAGATAAGAGCTCCTTCTCTAAGGCTGGTGCTAATGGTACTGTTGGTGCCGGTTCTGTGGCTTACGTCGGTGGTAAGGCAAGCGCATCTTCTATGTGCTTCAGCGATGAATCTGGTGTTGAAAGCTGCACAAGTATTTCTTATCCGGTTTCTGGTCCGTTCCGCCTTAACGTTCGCGTGTTCGACCATATGGGCCATTTTGTTAGCCAGTACCAGAAGCGTATGAGTGCTGACGAAATTCATAAGGCTCTGGGTGGCGAAACTGCTAAGCTTGGCGCCTGCGGCGAGGAATATCCGCTGTACGGTTCTACTGGCTTGGGCTGGATGACTATCAAGATGTATCCTGTTTCTCAGAGCGGCCGTATGATTGCAACTGGCCCGTACATCTACCAGGTTACCTTCATTCAGGAAGACTACAAGTACTGCGTGAAGGGCGGCGATGCTGACGAAGCTGGTCAGATCAAGACCAACACTTACAAGCGTACCTCTGATACTTATCGCTTCGGTTACCGCCGTCATAAGAATAAGTAATAGCGGTTAGCAAAGTTTAAAAAGCCTCGGCTCAATGCCGAGGCTTTTTGTATAGAGAAAACTACCGGCGTAGCCGGTAGTTCCGTAAAAGCCTTCTGGCAGACATGCAAAAATGTTGGAATTAAACTATAGAACCAATGAGGGCGAATGGTTCGGCGGCCGTTATTTTGACTTGTAGGCGGGTGCCAGCTTTTATTGGTTGAAGACCTTCGCTCAGAGCAACTGGGCGGTAGGCGTCGTTGCGGGCGATGATGGTGCCTTGGCGATAGCCTGCTTTTTCTACGGTCACACGCTCTGTCTGACCAATCCAGCGGGCGTTATTTTCTGTAGCGATGGCCTGGAATGCGGCGGCCAGTTCTGCAGATCGACTGTGTTTAACGGTGTCGGGCACGATTGGCTCTAGACGGCTTGCTACCGTACCTGGGCGGCTGACGAAGCGGGTTATGTTGCAGACCGTAGGGTGTGTTTCCTGGAGGATGTTTAAGGTGTCCTTGAAGTCCTGGTCCGATTCGCCGGGAAAGCCGACAATAAGGTCTGTGCTGAGGGTGAACAAGCTGAATCGCTTGTTGAACTCGTTTGCCAGCTCCAGGTAATCCTTGGCGGTATGTTTGCGGTTCATCAACTGCAGAACGTGCTCGGATCCGCTCTGGACGGGAAGGTGGATGAATTTGTAGACACGGTCGTCCTGGAAGCATTCCATGAGCGGTTCCAGGTAGCTTTTGATGTGCCGCGGGTTGCCCATGCCTAGGCGGATGCGGTAATCGCCTGGAACTTTGACGAGTATCTGCTGAACCAGTTCAGCCAGGTTTTGGGCGGGAAATTCTGCGCGGGAGTTCCCTGCAAAATCAAATCCGTAGCAACCGCAATCCTGGCCTGTAAGCTGTATTTCGATGCAACCGTCAGAAACGAGTCGCTGTACCTGCTCTACGATAGATTCTGCAGAAAAGCTACGCAGTCGCCCTTTGACTAGGCGGGTGGAACAGTAGGCACATGCGTCTAGGCAGCCTTCTTCGATGTTGACGATACCTACGAGAGGGGATTCGCGAAGAACGGTTCCCGGCTTGAGGATAAGTGTTTCTTGGGATGTTCTTTCTTTGCTTAATTCGTTGAGGCTTGTAAATCTGACGTCCTCAAAAAGTTTGCGAACCTCTTCCTGCAGATCCCTAGGGGCGCAGCCTGTTACAAAGAAAGTTGCCTGGGGTGCAATGGCTTTTGCCTCGCGCAGTAATTTTAGTGCCGTTGAATTCCCCTTGACCGTGCATACGTTCAGGATAAATGCGGCTGGTTCTAGGCCTTCTTTGGGGAGGCCAAAGGTGACGTTAAATTCGTTGTCAAAAAGTCGAGCGATTTTTTCGCCCTCTCCAAAATTTGCAGCACATCCCTGGCTAATGACGGAAAGGGTTGGTTTATCGGTCGAATTTTTCAAGGGTGATTCCCGGGTAGTAGTGGGTGAGGATTTCCTGGTAGGATTGTCCTGCCTGAGCACGGGCGCGGACTCCCATCTGACACATGCCGACTCCGTGGCCGAAACCGGTACCTGTGAGGATCCATTCCTTGCCGCTTTGCTTGATGGTAAAGAATGATGAAGGGAGGATGGAGTTGTTCTTTTTAAAGAGCCAGCGGGTTCTGTCGGTAAGAACTTCGATGTCGCCCTTGTCGGTTTTTACAACCAAGGTCTGAATACGACCGCTTTTTAGTTTGTTCTTGACCGTGATTTCCTTGACTTTCTTGAAATCTTTGGTTGCGACGGAGGATAGCTTGGCTTTTGATTCGGTTAAATTGCGCTTGATTAGGTCGGCGATTTCTTTGTCTGCAAAACGGCGTTCCCATTTCATGTAGCTGGATTCGTTGCAGAAGGGGGTGCCATCGTTACGACGGTCTGGCTTGCTCTGGAGGTAGGGGAGGTTTGGACGATTCCAGGTGGCTAGGGTTTCTGTGGTTCCGCCGCAGGTGGAATGGTAATAGGCGATTATGAATTCTCCGTTGTACATCATGGTAACGCCTGCGGTGGCCTTGACGGCGGCGTCTGTAAGGGGGGTGGCGCCTTCTAGTCCTTTATAGACTTGGTCCTTGGTGTCGGCATAGACGTCAAACCCTTGGGCTTCGCGGCTATTGTAATGCTTGTAGGCGTATGTGCGGGCTGCGACAGCTTGGGCCTTCAGGGCTTCGATGCGACCGCTGTCAAGTTTGCCGATTTCGTAGGGAATGACGCCGCGTAGGTAATCTTCTACGTCTACGGAGTTGATAGCATCTACCTTGCCGTTGCTTGCCCTGAAAAGGACTGTACCCGGATAGCATGCCCGCTGAAGACTTTTGGTATCTGCTGCAAAGGCGATGCAGGATCCGTCTTCGTTGCCGAATTCACGGGATTCCATTTCCATGGACTGGCCCTTGCTGGAAAGTTTTATGCTTTTCCCGTTGGCGGTAATTTTGATAATGTCGTCGGCGTATTTTAGGTAGGCTTCCTTGGCTCCAATAAGCACCCCGACTCGGAGAGGGCGGTCTAAATCCTGGGGAACCTTGCGCTCTTCGAATTTTACCGCGGTCTCCTGAAGGGGATCTGTTCCTTCGGTGGAAATTGCGGAAATTGGGACGAATGGGGAACTTGTTGCTACGCTGGCGGAACTGCTGACGGCATTGGCTGAACTGGCCACCATGTTGGCTGAGCTGGCGATAGAATTTGCTGCGGAACTACCTGCCGAGTTGGCAGCGAGGCTTGAACTAGAAAATTGGGCTTCCGCAGTGTTGGAGGCTTCGATGGGAACAAAGCGTATGACTTCGGTTTCTTCTACATCTCCTGGCAGATCGAAACCGTCGGATACAGAAACAGCCTGCGGTTCCGCATAAACGGAACTTAGCAGGCAGGCTGCAAACCAGAGGGATGTCAACAGTCTGGCCAACAAACCCTCTGTTATTTAATGCTTGCCCTTGAGCTTTGCCTGGGTGTCCTTGGCCATCTTCTTCAGCTTGGACTGGGTCATGGTGCGGTCTGCTGTAGAAATCTTGTCTACGAACAGGTCGCCACTCAGGTGATCCACTTCGTGCTGGATGCAGCGTCCGAAAAGGCCGTCGCAGTTATGGATTTCCTGGGCTTCTCCATTGATGTCGAAGAAGCGGACACACACCTTGTTGGGGCGAACTACATTGCAGAAGATGTCGGGAACGGAGAGGCAACCTTCGTCATAGTCCACCATTTCTGCGTCAGGTTCGGCTTCCCATTCCGGGTTGAACATGATGTAGGGGTTGGGTTCCTCTTCGTCGGGAATGGACGTGTCGATAACCACCAGTCGGATGTTCAGACCGACCTGCGGTGCGGCAAGACCACAGCCGGGAGCCTTGTACATGGTTTCCAGCATGTCTTTTGCCAACTGGCGCAGCTCCGGAGTGATTTCGGTGATGGGGGTGCACTTCTTGCGAAGCACCGGATCGCCATAAGTTCTAATAGGGAGCAATGCCATAGATTACTTCTTTTCTTCGGTCTTTTCGACAGGCTTGGCTTCGGCGTTCAGAACGCGCATGATTGCTGCCTTTTCGAAGTCGATAAGGGTGGTGGAACCGGTACGTACGGTAACAGTGGTAGAGGTTTCGTCGATGTTGGTGACGACGCCGATGATACCTGCAGTGGTCATAACCTTGTCACCCTTCTTCAGAGCCTTGCGCATGGCTTCCATCTGCTTCATTTCCTTATTCTTGGGGCGGATGAAGAACAGCCACATTACGACGAAGAGAAGAATCAGGGGGAGGAAACCGGCGAGACCACCCTGCTGCTGTTCTGCAGCGGCGTCTTGTGCGAATGCGGCAACGGAAGCGAGGGTAACGAGAAGAGCAGAAATTTTCATTTTTGAAACCTTTCCTTGATGGTTGAATTATTCATTGAAAAGATAGTAAACTAAGAAACTAGATGTTTGTCTAGCATGGGGAAAATGCGGTTGAGTTCCAGTAAATCCAGAACCTTTTCGAAGTCCCCTCTAAAGGACTGGATGCTTTCCAGGGGGTCGTCGGAATTCGGGGAGGCTACCTGTGCAGAGGGAATGAGAAGACCGCGTTGAATCAAGGGCTGTATGGTCCGCAAGGTCAAGGTCAGATGAAGTGACTTCTTGGCGATAGACATCAGTGTTTCGGTCTGTACGGTGAATGTTCCGTTTTTCAGCGGGTCTCTGCTTTCCTGGACCGTCTTGGTAACTGCGGTAAGAACCATCTGTTCGGTCATGGATAGGATGCTAGGCGAAACCTTCTTATGGATGGCTCGGTAGCAGATGGTCTTATACAGCAGAGAAATGACGCGAGGGCTCTCAATACGAATTTCGTCGCCTAAGACCTTGAGGACATCTATGCTCTGCAGAGTCTGCAGTAGTCCCATTGTTTCGTCGTCATCGATATTGAAAAGCTGGTGGACTTCTTCGCAGATTTCCTGCACCGGTGTGACAGTACCTCGGGAACTTAGTAGATAAAGTAATGCGGGGAGAGCTTTTACCTTATTGCTCTTTATAAGGTTGTTCTTGGCGATGTGGGTTCTGCTGGCCAGGAAGGTGATGATGGACATAAGCCAGCTGGGTTCCTTGGCCAGGGCGTCCTGCAGTCCCGCAGGGTTGATGACCTGCAGTTCACACTGTGTTTTTGCCTTGAGGGTTTCCTTGGCTGCGGCTCCTTCCAACAGGCTGAATTCGCCAATGATAGAACCCGGTCCGTATAGCCGGATCTTGGGCTTTTTAGAAGACGATCCTTCCAATTCGCCGCTCTTGACAATGAAGAGGGTATTGTTCTTGTCGCCTTCGGTGCATAGATATTCGCCAGCGTTCAGAATCATTATAGAACTCCTCGAACATTGGTTTCGTATCGCAGGGCCTTCAGGTAGTATTTAATCGTCCCTAAATTGATGCTATACTGTTGATTGCCTGCAGGCTTGAACCAGCCTAACTTCTGCAGACGGATCCATCCCGAAACGTCGGCGTTGGTGTCGTGCTTTCTGATGAACGCAAGCCAGCCGGGGCTGTCCATAAGGGTGTCTTCGGACATGGCCGAAAGAAGAACCAGCATCTTTTTCTGGTACAGAGTCAGTTTATAGGGCTCAAATGGCTGACCAGCGTCACTTACTTCCTGGAAGTCTACGAATATCCTCAAAAGTTCGGCGTCTATAATCTTGCAGACGACGACTCCCTCTTTTTTGGAAATTTCAATGAGGTGGCGACGGAAGAGGCTCTTAAAGTCTAGCTGGACCGTGGTAAAGTCTAATTTTGTAATCCAGCAAAATTCCTGAATCAGTTCTGCAACGTTGTATAAAATAGGACCGTTGGAACTTTTTGATTTTTTCTTGCTTAGGAATAGGGCGAGGCTCTTTATTGAGTTTTCGACGCGGGGCTGCTGGGCGGCCTGCTTAAGGCGTCGAGTCTTGCTTGACAGACTTTTGATTACGGCAAGGAGCCATAGGGGAAGGCGTTTTAGTTCTGATTCCATACACTCTTCGTTCACTAGAGTGATGTCGGATTTTTTGGTGGCGGCGATTTCGTATTTGAACGGTTCACGCTCCAAAAGGGCGGCCACGCCAACGAGGTCACCTGGATGCATTGTAAATACGATGTCTTCTGGGCTGTCCTTCTCTCTTGCGATAAGTTCCCCGTCATTGAGGATGACGATGCTCCTTTCGGGTTCCTTTTTAGGGTTTACGTCAGAAGAGCCTGCGGCAACGCTAACTTGATTGGGTCCGTCGGGAGTATATACAACAAATCCCGCCTCCACGTTTAAACGGGTGGGCGGGATGATTTGCTGTCGGGAATCTCCTGATTTCTTGGAATTCATGGAGAAAACCGCCTATACGCGCCTTAAATACGCCTTGCGATTACTGGCGTTCGTCGATGCGAGCAGCCTTACCGCGGAGGTCGCGCATGTAGTAAATGCGAGCCTGGCGAACCTTACCCGGGCGATCCAGAAGGATGGAAGCGATACGGGGAGAGTTGACCGGGAAGATACGTTCAACGGCAACACCGTTGGACATCTTGCGGACGGTAATGGTCTTGGAGATACCAGAGTTCTTGACCTGGATGATGACGCCCTTGAACGGCTGGATACGTTCCTTGGTGCCTTCAATAACCTTGACGTTCACGGTGACGGTGTCGCCAGAGCGGAATGCCGGGAGGTCGGTCTTCACGTTTTCATTCTGGATTGCTTCGATATTCAGGGACATAATGTACCTCGTTAATTATTTGATGCCAAATTTAGTATCTCTTTCGAGATTTTTAAAGATGTCTGGGCGCCTTTCTTCCGTTCTTTTTAACGATTCTTGACGCCTCCAAGCCGCTATGTTCTTGTGATGGCCCGAGAGAAGCACATCTGGAACTCTTTTCCCTTCAAAAACTTCTGGACGCGTGTAAACCGGCCAGCCGAGGACTCCCTGGGCGAAAGAATCGGTGTCTCCGGATTCTCTGTTACCCAGTGCGCCGTCGATCAGGCGGACAACTGCGTCTGTTACCAGCATGGCGGGCAATTCACCACCACTGACAACGAAGTCGCCTATGGAAATTTCAAGATCCACTTCGGACTGGCGGATGCGGTCGTCGATTCCCTTGTAGTGTCCGCAGATCAGGACCAGGTGCTTTTCTTTCGAAAGTTCCTGGGCCATCTTGTGGTTAAAGGGAACGCCGTCTGCAGTCAAGTAAATGACCTTGCCGCCGTCTTCCTTGACGCCTGTACTGCGGATTGCGTTTGCCAGGGGTTCCGGTCGGATGACCATGCCCGGTTCGCCACCGTAGGGGACGTCGTCTACCTGACCATAATCGTTGATTGCGAAGTCTCGCAGGTAGACTGTATTGAATTCCATAAGCCCCTTATTCTGAGCCCTGCCCATGATAGAAGTTTTCATGGGGGTGAACATTTCCGGAAAAATGGTGATGCAGTCAATTTTCATAACTGGACTATTTTTCCCCCGGACACATGCTCTTGAGGTAGTCTGCGTCGCAGGTAATGCTCTCGTCCTCTTCGTCGACTTCTACAACACAGTCGTCGACCCAGGGGGCTAGAATGGGTTGAGCGGAAAACTCTTTCTGGTACTCCAGATCAAACTTGATCTGAAAGGCATAGACGGTGGGGAGTTCTTGAACCTCAATGACCTCGCCAACTTCTCTGCCATCTTCCAGTTTGACACGGAATCCTTCCAGGTCGTCAATGTAATATTCGCCCTCGGGGGCGGGAATGCGCTCGGATTCAGGAATCATCAAGTCGCCATTGACAAAGTGGGTAATGGATTCGGGGGTGTCGTACCCCTTGAATTTCAGCAACCACAAGTTGTTTGCCAGCTTGGAATCTTCCACCGTCAGTTTAACCAGTTCGCTATTGGTCTTTTTTAGCATCACATCCTTGAGCTTCTCGTGACGGGTAAGGTCGTGAGTCAGAGGCATCGCCTTGATATAGCCCTTTACGCCATGTGTGCGCATGAGCTGGCAGACAGTGATGAACTCTTCTTGTGCTTCGGATTCAGACATTAAAGACGTGGGTGGGAATCTGACTACAGTAAACTAAAAAGCGGATACTGTTTATGGAAGGTGATTGCAAAGGGGCTGGAACCTTTCGATTCCGTTTAAAAAAGCCTCGCGCAGGTTCACTGCGCGAGACCCTTTCAAAATGCTTGAATTAAGCTTCTGCAGGTGCTTCAGCAGCGGCAGCGGCTTCAGCTTCGGCAGCAGCCTTGGCAGCCTTTTCAGCTTCGATCTTGGCGAGAGCCTTAGGACCGAGCTTTGCCTTCTTTTCCTTAACAGCCTTGGGAGCAGCAACCTTACCTTCGATGGAACGGCCAGCCTTCATTTCGTGGAAGAGTTCCATGATACCAGCCTGCTTCATCAGGTTACGAACAGTGTCAGAGGGCTGAGCACCAGTGGAGAGCCACTTGAGAGCCTTTTCCTGATCGAACTTGATTTCGGGGGTCTTGGTGTTGGGGTTGTAGAAACCGACCTGTTCGATAAAGCTATCGTCGCGTGCCTTACGGCTGTCGATAACGACTACGCGGTAGATCGGGTTGTGACGCTTACCAAAGCGAGAAAGACGGATAGCGGTTGCCATTTTAACCTCTTTAAATATTGTCTCGGGGATGAACCTGCCGAAACGGGGTTGTTCAATTGTTTTGGCCAAATATAGTAACATTGCTTTTGTGTGTAAAGGACGGCAACGAAAAAAAATCCGTTCTTTGCATACAAAGTATTTATTGGGTGGAGCTGATTTTGAGACGTTTAAGCTGGTAATTGGCGAAATTCGCTCAAAAATTGGGTTTTTGTGTGGGAAAAACGCCTTGCTGTCGGACTAGCCGCAGGACTTCTTTTCAGACGTTTTTCTGTGCGTTTTCAGCATGTTTTTTATGGTTTGACCTTGCTTTTCTGACGAAAACCATTGTTCCAGGCTGGAATTTTCCATTGCGTAATATTACCCGGTGTAATATTCCAACGGTTAGTACTCGTTGATTTTTTATCAACAAGACATGGATTTGTCTGTGTGAAAATTCTCACACCAGTGGGTAAATTATAAGTGTAAGCGGGTGGTGCCGCGGTAAACTTTAAAACGAGGTTTTGGATATGGAAAAGAAAACTGTAAAGATGTATGCTCCTATTGTTGAAACCATTTGGGGAGCTTTGGTCGTAGTGGGCTTCTGCTCCTACATCTTCCTCGTTTAATTAGACTCGCCTTTAGCCAAGTTTGGTGGTTGAGAAGAAAGGAAGTCGCCCTAGGCGACTTCCTTTTCACATAGTCAGACTTTTAAAGAAAAAGATTAGTGTTTCTTGGTCCTTCGGACCCAAAAACGTCGGCTCGGAAATGAAAATGAGTTACCTCATTTTCGCTTCTCTCACCTTAGTGCTTTTTTTTCTTCTTGTTCTTATCCTTGGGGGGAGTGTAGTTGGAGCCGATCTGGGCGCCGCCGTTCTGTCTCTTGGCGAATTCGCCAACCTTCTTGAACATTTCCTTCATGGTCTCGTACTGCTTGAGCACGGCGTTCACGCGACCGATTTCGGTGCCGGAACCCTTTGCCACGCGGTCCTTGCGGCTGCCGTTGAGGATGCTGGGGTTCTTGCGTTCCTTGGGGGTCATGGAACTGAGGACGGCTTCTACGTAGACAAGTTCCTTTTCGTCAATCTGGTCGATGGGCAGCTTGTTCAGGCCGGGGATCATGCCCAGGATGTCCTTGAGGCGGCCCAGCTTCTTGATGGTGCGGAGCTGGTTCAAGAAGTCATTCAGGTCGAAGGTGTTGTTCAGGATCTTCTTCTTGAGGTCCTTGGCGTCCTTTTCGTCGATGACCTGCTGTGCCTTTTCCACGAGAGAGACCACGTCGCCCATGCCGAGGATACGGCTAGCCATACGGTCCGGATGGAACAGTTCAATTTCGGGGAGCTTTTCGCCGACACCGATAAAGCAGATAGGTACGCCGGTCATCTTCTTGATGGACAGGGCTGCACCGCCGCGGGTGTCGCCATCCATCTTGGAAAGGCAGACGCCGGTGAACTTCAGTCGCTGCCAGAAGGTTTCGGCGACATTTACGGCTTCCTGACCGATCATGGCGTCGGCAACGAAGAGCACTTCGTCGGGGTGGACGGCTTCCTGGGCCTGTTCCAGTTCCTGCATCAGTTCTTCGTCGATCTGCAGACGGCCTGCGGTATCGTAGATTACCAGGTCAAAGCCGTTGTCCTTGGCGTACTGGTAACCATGCTTGATAATTTCTACGGGATTGCCCTGGCCTTCGTCGTAAACGGGAATGCCGATGGACTTGCCCAGCACCTGCAGCTGCTTGATAGCGGCGGGGCGGTATACGTCGGCTGCCACCAGGAGAGGCTTACGCTTCTTCTTGGTTCGCATCCACAGGGCGATCTTTCCTGCGAAGGTGGTCTTACCGGAACCCTGAAGGCCCACCATCATGATGCCCACGGGAGCGGGGGCGGAAAGGTTGATTTCCTTAGTTTCGCCACCCATGACGGCAACAAGTTCGTCGTGGATTATTTTCACAATCTGCTGACCCGGGGTCACGGAGGTAAGCACTTCGCTGCCGAGGGCCTTTTCCTTGACGGCCTTCACGAAGTCGCGGGTTACGTTAAAGTTTACGTCGGCTTCCAGGAAGGCGCGGCGGACTTCGCGAAGGGATTCCGCAACGTTTTCTTCGGTAAGCTTGCCCTGGCCACGCAGGTTCTTGAGGGTATTTTCTAGAGAATCAGTCAACTGTGAAAACATAGTGGCGGCAAATATAGTAATTATGAATTGTGAGTTATGAATTACGAGAGAGGGGGAGGGTAAAATCTGATTTTTTAGAAAAAATATGGTTGGTTCAAAAGTTTATTGCTAAATTGTGCACCTGCTTTGAGACGGTCTCATGATTGATGAATTTACCGGACATATCGAAAAAACTCCAAAGATCAAGTTCAGAAAGAACGGCGACATCAAGGATGTGCTGGTGGTGGCGTTGCCCATGCTGCTTTCCATGTCCTTTGATACCTTGATGACCTTTGTAGACCGTCTTTTCTTGAGTCGGTTGGGTCCTGCCGAAATGAACGCCAGCCTTGGTGCGGGCGGCATGAATCTTGTCCTGATCACTTTTTTCACGGGTATGATCAGCTATACGACGGCAATGGTTGCCCAGCGTTTTGGTGCCGGAAAGAAGCAGGAATGCGCCAGCGTGTTCATGCAGGCCGTGTATTTATCCCTTGCCTGCGTGCCCTTTCTCTATTTGATGATCCCCCTGGGGCATTTGATTTTTGAACAGCAGGGATTGGCGGCGGACCAGCTGGCTTATCAGAAACTGTACTTTAATATTTTGATGATTGGCGGAATTGTTTCTCTGGTTCGAAATGCGGCTCCTTGTTTCTTTAGCGGAATCGGTGAGACGAAGATTATCATGAAGGCTGCTTTTGCGGGTATGCTGGTAAATATCGTCTGTAACTATTTCCTGATTTTCGGTGTGGGCCCGTGTCCGCGTCTAGGTGTGGCGGGAGCGGCCTATGGTACAGTCATTGGTAATATCGTCTCGACGGTGATGTTGTTTGTGGTCTATTTTGGCAAGCGGTACCATTCGCTTTACGGAACAAGGTCGAACCTAAAATTTAATCTGGCTCAGGTGAAGGAACTGCTTAAACGAGGCATGCCATCAGGCGTAGAAATGTTCCTGAATATGGCGGCGTTCCAGCTGATGATTTTGCTGTTCCACGGCCTTGGTGCCGAAGCGGCCACGGCGGCCTCCATCATGTTTAACTGGGATATGGTGGCCTATGTGCCATTGATGGGTCTGGAAGTTGCGTCTACCAGTTTGGTCGGACGTTATGTTGGTGCAAAAAGTGCTGCCGCGGCCTCCCGCTCTACGTATTCAGGTCTAAAGGTGGGGTGGGGGTATTCCCTGCTGATTGCTGTCCTTTTGATATTCTTGCCAGGCGTTCTGGCCGACGTTTTTAGGCCCGACGTGACCGCCTCTGCAGAGGCTATAGCCATATTCGAATCTGCCCGTCCCATGGGGATCTTTATGCTGCGTTTTGCAACATTGTATATCTTCGTGGAAGTACTGCTGGTAGTTTACTGTGGTGCCCTGCGCGGCGCTGGAGACACGGTGTGGGTCATGTGCGCCTGTGCCGTTATGAACTGGTTTAACACCATAGCCCTATACGTAGCGGCCTATATCATAAAAGTGCCGCCCCATTATGCGTGGATTATCGTGGTGTGCGTGTATAGCACGGCGCCAGTCCTGTTCTACTTGCGCTGGAAGAGCGGCAAGTGGCGGCGCCATGTGCTGGATAAGAATTAGAAAAGCCTAGTTGGTGCAACCGGCTGCGGTCATTCGTTCCATGAATCGGCCGGCGAACAGGTCCGGACTTGTCTGCATTAGCAAGGAGTTGTTGGCTTCCTTGCGGTAGGCGTCGTACTGTTCGCAAAGGTCGAAGTCGCAGGTCATGGTGACAGAAGCCTTGCCACTACCGCAAGTTTGCGTTCCAGTGGCAGATGCTGAAGAACTGGATTCGCTACATCCGCAAAGAAGAGCTAATCCCAATACTGCGATACAAAGTAAAGTTTTTCCCATAATCTTTTGTCCTCTTGACTCCCAAAACTATCTAATAATTTGTAGAAAAGCAAGTTTGTTGAAGTTAAAATGATTTTTCAGAGAGGTCGACCAACTCGAAACGGTGTTTCTGCTTGACTTCCGGGTATTTTTCGTGGTCCACTTCGCTTAAAAACATGGACTTTTCGCGGATCCACATGGCGTTGTCGCCGTAAAGTTTGCGGTAAATGACGTAATCTTCCTGAGTTTCGGAATGCTTGGCCACCCCTTCTACGATGTAAAAACGGTTTTTGAAGTGCCTATAGATTCCGTGGACCTTGATTTCCCGAATTTCCTCTTTGTTTTCCATATTGTATGCAGTCCTTTTTTGCTTTCACCCATTTATAGGAAAAAATATGGGGAATGCGGGCCGGGAACGCAGATTTTAAAAAATAAAGTAGAGGAATCGGCTTGGAACGCCCAAAAAACGTAATGCTTTTTGCCGTATCACTCGCCTTTTATTATATTTACCCCCGTAAAAACTTTAAATACTACTCAAAAGAGGTTAAATAATCATGGGTATCAATTACTTCAATTCCATTCCTCTGCGTCGTCAGCTGGAAGAAATCGGTCACTGCCGTTTCATGGATTCTTCTGAATTTTCTCGCGGTGTAGAAGCCCTCAAGGGCAAGAAGATCGTGTTCGTCGGTTGCGGCGCTCAGGGTCTCCACCAGGGTCTTGACCTGCGCGATAGCGGTCTCGATGTTTCCTACACCCTCCGTCCGGAAGCAATCGCTGAAAAGCGTCAGTCCTGGAAGAACGCTACCGAAAACGGTTTCGCCGTCGGTACCTACGAAGAAATGATCCCCACTGCTGACCTGGTTTGCAACCTCACACCGGATAAGCAGCACCACAACGTGATCCCCGCTGTCATGAAGCTCATGAAGAAGGGCGCAGCTCTCTCCTACAGCCATGGCTTCAACATCGTTGAAGAAGGCCAGCAGATCCGTGAAGACATTACCGTTATCATGGTGGCTCCCAAGGGTCCGGGTTCCGAAGTCCGTTCTGAATACGTTCGCGGTTTCGGTATGCCCTGCTTGATCGCTGTCCACCCGGAAAACGACCCCGAAGGTAAGGGTTGGGACTATGCCAAGGCTTACGCCGCTGGTCTCCATGCTGACCGTCCGGGCGTTCTCGAAAGCTCTTTCGTCGCCGAAGTGAAGTCTGACCTCATGGGCGAACAGACCATCCTCTGCGGTATGCTCCAGACCGGTACCATCCTCTGCTACGACAAGATGGTCAAGGAATTCGGTGTTGAACCGGCATACGCAACCAAGCTCCTCCAGTACGGTTGGGAAACCATTTCCGAAGCCCTGAAGCACGGTGGCATCACCAACATGATGGACCGTCTCTCCAACCCGGCTAAGGTTCGTGCAAACGAACTCTCCGAAAAGATGAAGGTCATCATGCGCGGCCTCTACCAGGAACATCAGGACAACATCATCTCCGGTAAGTTCTCCTCTACCATGATGATCGACTGGGAAGCTGGTGACAAGGACCTCCTCGCATGGCGTGCAGCTACTGGCGAACTGGAATTCGAAAAGGTTGCAGCTACCGACAAGGCTATCTCCGAACAGGAATACTTCGACCGCGGTGTCCTCATGGTCGCTATGATCAAGGCCGGTGTGGAACTGGCATTCGAAACCATGTGCTCCGTCGGCATCAAGCCCATGAGCGCATACTACGAATCTCTCCACGAAACTCCGCTCATTGCAAACCTCATCGCTCGTAAGAAGCTGTTCGAAATGAACCGCGTGATCTCCGATACCGCAGAATACGGCTGCTACCTGTTCGCTAACAAGTGCGTGCCTCTGCTGAAGGACTTCATGGCTAAGGAAGTCACTAAGGAAGATATCGGCGCTATCTTCGGCGAAGGCAAGTCCACCGCTGTTGATAACGAAGAACTCATCAAGGTCAATGCAAGCATCCGCAAGCACCCGGTTGAAGAAATCGGTGCATGGCTGAGAGCCAGAATGAGTGGTATGACCCGCGTGGTGTAATACCAACATTCGTTTGTTAACGATTTTATGTCCCGTTAGGTTTTGCCTAGCGGGATTTTTTGTTTCGTTTTGGTTACGTATATTCCTGATTGGAATATAAAGAACCTTTAGAAAGTCCTTGTGCACTATTTTTTTTTAGGTGGGATTATTGTAGTTTAGACCATAGGGAATTTTTTGGGTTAAGTGCTATGATCAGTTCAAAAGAAATTTTGGAGAATCTGGACTCGGCTATAGCCGGCGAGGAGTTTCAAGTTTATTTTCAGCCGCAGTATAACCATTCTACTGGGATGCTGATTGGTGCGGAAGCGCTCGTTCGTT
Source organism: Fibrobacter sp. UWH1 (assembly GCF_002210365.1). Taxonomy (NCBI): domain Bacteria; kingdom Pseudomonadati; phylum Fibrobacterota; class Fibrobacteria; order Fibrobacterales; family Fibrobacteraceae; genus Fibrobacter; species Fibrobacter sp. UWH1. Next base: position 49,384 of record NZ_MWQG01000004.1, on the reverse strand, counting down.
GGGCGTCTCCTAAGTTCGGTTTTATTTCTCCTGCTGATTTTATTCCTGTTCTTGAAGAGCAGGGACGTATTCCCGAGATTGATCTCTATGTCTTTGAACGGGTCTGCAGATTTCTTCGCCATAGCATAGATTCTAATTTGCCTTTAGTTCGCATTTCGGTGAACATGTCCCGAAATGATATCTTGCGGGAGGATTACATCCAGAGAATGGAAGCCCTCCGTTGCAAGTATGATGTTCCTACAAAGCTCATTCATGTGGAATTGACAGAAACGGCTGCAATTTCGGGCTCCCAGATTATCATTGATACCATCGATAAATTGCATCGACTGGGATACACTGTCGAAATGGATGATTTTGGCAGTGGGTATTCTTCGCTGAATGTGCTGAAGGATATTGATTTTGACGTTCTCAAGTTGGACCTGAAATTTATTGCGGGAAGTATCGGTAACGAACGCGGCGGAACGATCCTGAGCTCCATTGTGCGTATGGCCAAGTGGCTGCAGCTTCCTGTAATTGCCGAAGGTGTTGAAACCGTTGAACAGGCCGATTTCTTGAAGAGTGTCGGTTGCGATTACGTACAAGGTTTTCTGTACTCCAAGCCTGTTCCTATCTCTGAATATGAGAAACTTTTGAATGGCAATTCTGTGGGCTCCATTGTACCGCAGATGAATTTGAACAGTGTCCTGGATGCGGGTAAATTCTGGGATCCTGATTCTCTTGAAACCTTGATTTTCAGCAACTTTGTGGGAGCCGCCGCTATTCTTGAACAGCGTGGCGATTCTCTGGAAGTTCTCCGGGTGAATCCTAAGTTCCTTCGCGAAATGGGTATGAACTTGTCTGAAAAAGACTTGGTGAACTCGAATCCGGTCAAGACGATGGATGCTTCTAACATGAAGATCTATATGGAGTGTCTGGAAAAGGCGGCAGAAAAGAGAGAGGAACAGGAATGTGAAACCTGGAGAAATGTGCGCTCGGCCTGCTGCGGCTTTGAACGGCTTTGCGTGCGTAGCTGCATTCAGTTGATTGGCGTGAGCAAGGTTAGCCGTCTCTTCTTTGTGACGATAAGAAACATTACTGTCGAAAAGAATATGCTGCTCCAGATGCAGGCTGCAGAGCGTCGCTTTAAGGCCGCCAGTGAACAGGCTAATATTTATTTCTGGGAGTACTCTGTGGCTACCAAGGAAATGCGCCCCTGTTTCCGCTGTCAGCGTGACCTTGGCTTGCCTCCCTTGGTTCGTAATTATCCGGAGCCTGTTATTGAAAATGGATTTTTCCCTGCGGATTTTGCGGATATGTACCGTGAATGGCATCGAAAGATTGACGCTGGCCTCGCTAGTGTGGAAGGCATCATTCCGTTGACCGAAAAGAGGATCCCGTTCCATGTCCGTTATACCACGGAATTTGATGAAAATGGTCGCCCTGTCAAGGCCTATGGATCTGCCACCATGGTGGTGGATTGATGACCGTGGGGAATAAGAAATAATTATTTCATTCTATGTAAAATGTCTGACCTTAAAGGCGCAATTCCTTGTGAATTGCGTCTTTTTTTTAGATTACAACCCTAGGGGAGACGGCTCCAATTTTTTATTTTTGACCCGATAAATTTTATGCATGTGGAGCATATATGTTCAAAGTTGGATTTGATAACGACGCGTACTTGAGAACGCAGTCCGAGAAGATTGCCGAACGTATTGCAAAGTTCGGTGGAAAGCTTTACCTTGAATTTGGCGGAAAGCTCTTTGATGACCACCACGCAAGCCGTGTACTGCCTGGCTTCGCCCCAGATTCCAAGATCCGCATGCTCGAAAAGCTGAAGGACAAGGCCGAAGTTATTATCGCCGTCAATGCCAACGATATCGAAAAGAATAAGGTCCGTGGCGACCTCGGCATTACCTACGATCAGGACGTTCTCCGTCTGATCGACGCCTTCCGCGGTTACGGTCTCTATGTGAGCAGCGTGGTGCTGACTCGCTGGCAGGACCAGCCTAGCGCCCTGGCTTACCAGAAGAAGTTGGAAGGTCTAGGTCTGAAGGTTTACCGCCATTATCCCATCGCTGGTTACCCCAACAACATTCCTCTGGTAGTGAGCGATGACGGCTACGGCAAGAACCAGTTTGTTGAAACAACCCGCGAACTTGTGGTGGTGACCGCCCCGGGTCCGGGAAGTGGAAAGATGGCTGTTTGCCTCTCCCAGATTTATCACGAAAATACCCGCGGCGTCAAGGCCGGTTACGCAAAGTTCGAAACGTTCCCCATCTGGAACATTCCTCTGAAGCACCCGGTGAACTTGGCTTACGAAGCTGCTACCGCAGACTTGAACGATGTGAACATGATTGACCCGTTCCATCTGGAAGCTTACGGCAAGACCACCATCAACTATAACCGTGATGTTGAAGTGTTCCCGGTTCTGAACGCTCTGTTCACTCGCATCCTTGGTGAATCTCCGTACAAGAGCCCCACTGACATGGGCGTGAACATGGCTGGTAACTGCATCATCGATGATGACGCTGTTAGCGAAGCCGCCAAGCAGGAAATCATCCGCCGCTACTACAACACCCTCTGCGATGTCCGTAAGGGCAACGCTGATCAGGATCAGGTTTACAAGCAGCAGTTGGTCATGGAACAGGCTCACATTAGCACCGCCGACCGTCCGGTTGTTGCCGCCGCTCTCAAGCGTGCCGCAGAAACTAACGGCCCCGCCGTTGCTATTGAACTTCAGGATGGCGCTGTGATTGCCGCAAAGACTTCTTCCTTGCTGGGTGCGTCCTCTGCCATGCTTCTGGATGCCCTCAAGCACCTGGCTGGTATTCCTGATGAAGTCCGTCTGCTTTCTCCCATGGTCATTGAACCTATTCAGAGCCTGAAGACCAAGCAACTGGGCCACACCAATCCTCGTCTCCACATGGACGAAGTGTTGGTGGCTCTCTCTGTCTGCGCCCTCACGGATTACAACGCAAAGATCGCTCTGGAAAAGCTTCCGGAACTCCGTCATTGCGAAGTCCATGCCAGCGTCATCCTCTCTCAGGTTGATGTAGGCGTGTTCCGCCGCCTGGGTGTGAACTTGACCTCTGAACCGAATTATCAGACTAGCAAGTTGTATCACACTTAAAAGCTGCGGCTTATCGTCGCATAGATTTCAATTAAAAAAGTCCCGGAGTAATCCGAGACTTTTTAGTTACCATGAAAGTAAAACAATTCCTGTGGTACCAAGGGCGATTAGACCTGCTCCAACTCCGATGCCTGTTGCACTACCACTGTTTAAACCTACGTCAACACCAATCACCATAATTCCGCCAAGTATTCCTGCGACAGAATAAAGGTAACCCATAAATCTCAAAAAAGGGCTGTGATCGGAATAATCTCCGTCGTAATTTGTGTCGTGGACGTAATTCTCAATATTCGTTGGAATGGATTGCACAATTCTAGATTCATGCGTTACAATAGGGGTGGCCGCAAACGAATTTAATGCGAGTAGGAGAATCAACAAGATTGTGCTTACGGATTTCATGATAACCAATATAAAAAACGGCCGGCGCAAACCGGTCGTTCTTTAAAGCTTCGCTAGTCTGATATTACTTAGCCTTTTTCGGGGGGTGAGCTGCAATCTTCTTGGTGCCCTTTGCCTTTTCAGCTTCGAGTGCTGCCTTTTCTTCGGCTTCGGCTGCAGCTTCAGCTTCGTCGAATGCGGCCTGCATTTCTTCCAGAGCGCCAACGGGATCGTCTTCGATGATTTCGGAAGCTTCGTCTACCAGTTCGGCGAATTCGTCGTACCAGTCTGCGAAGATTTCCACTTCCAGGTGGTCAACACCGGGAACGGTGAGACGGACGCCGCAGCTTTCGCCAACGCGGTCCATGTAAGAAGCGATTTCCGGCTTCAGGAGGGACAGGTCCAGACCGTCCAGGTCTTCCGGTTCCAGCCATACGCCATCTTCTTCCTCTTCTTCAACCTTAGCGGCCTTCTTGGACTTCTTGTCTGCCTTCTTTTCGGCCTTGTCTTCGCAGCAGCAACCGCACTGGCAACCGCAATTGCAGTCGGCGCCGTAGGTTTCCAGATATTCTTCGTCATCCATACCGCTGTCATAGAAGAATTCGTCTTCTTCAAGGTACAGGGTTTCGACAAAGATGCTCTTTGCGCCCAGGGACTTTGCGGCTTCGATGAATTCCTTCAGGTCGCCACCAAAGTAGCGGGTTGCTTCCACTTCTTCGTTCAGGGTCTGAACGGGGATGGGGAGGAGCTTCTGCTTGCTGATGTAAGCGCAGACTTCGTCGCTAATGGACTTCTGAACTTTCTGATTCTTAGCCATGATATTCTCCTTGTGAGGTATGAGGTTCGAGGTCGCTCGCAGTGCTCGCTTGAGGTATGAGTCAAATGATCGCGGCTTTGCCGCCTTACTTTAACTCAAAGGTCCGAAGGACCGTCCTCAAACCTGAAAGCACCGAAGGTGCGCCCTCAAACCTATTAAACGTGATACTTCTTGAGGCTTTCTGCCTTTTCGTTGATGAGCTTCATGATGCGTTCTACGGCTTCTTCGCCGCGGGCGGTGTCCTTGACGCTGGTCATGGGCTGGAACAACGGGCTGTTGAACATGGTTCCCAGAGGAATGGGGTTCTTGCGGCAGAAGGTTGCTTCCACGTAGTCGCGGGCGGCGCTCTGCAGGTCCTTGGCCTTGGAGGAGTCGCCGGCTACATAAGCCTTGTAAAGGTCAGAGAAGATCTTTGCTGCTTCGGGGATGTTACCGGTTGCGGTAATGAGGCCCTGGCCACCCATTTCGAGCATGTCGATGAAGAAACCGTCTTCGCCAGAGAGAACGGCAAAGTCGTTGTTCTTGGTTTCGTTGATGACGCGCTTGGTGTCTTCGTGGAACTTTTCGCCGATACGGAAGTCAACTGCCTGCTTGAGACCGATAATGTTCTTGTCTTCGGAAAGGGCGATGAGGGTGTCGGGGTGGACGTAGCTAGCGGTACGGCCCGGAACGTTATAGATGATGATCTTGGCGCCAGTTTCTTCGCTCAAGGTCTTGAAATGCTTTTCGATGCCTTCCTGGGACGGGTTGTTGTAGTAACCGGTCACGCAGAGCATGGGAACTTCAGCAATCTTCAGGATTTCCTGAATCATTTCCACAGATTCACGAGTGCAGTTGGAGCCTGCGCCTGCGATAACGGGAACGCGGCCGCCTACGTAGTCCAGAGTGAACTTGATGATGTCCAGATGCTGCTTGTGAGTGACGGTGGCGCTCTGACCAGTGGTGCCAACCGGGAGAATACCGGAAACGCCAGAGGCAATGAGGTCGTCAATCATCTTTTCCATCTTCTTGTAGTCGATGGAGTTGTTAAGGTTCTTAGGATCATCGTTCATCAGCGGAGTGAACAATGCGGGAAAAACACCAGTAAGTTGAGAAGCTTTTGTAATTTGCATGCCTTAAAAATAGCTATAAAATGAAGATTTGGACCTTGCAAATGTCGCTTTACCCCCATTATTTTTCGCGAAAATCGGTGTAAACGGGGGATTTGGTGCCTTTAAGGACGTAATGACCTGGATTTTTACCTTTCTTTTTACCGTATGCTGTTCTTTTTATGTCAAAAAATAACATTAAAATATACAGGGGCGAGATAAGCCCCTTTTTGGTGGGGAGGGGTATCGTTTGTAACAAAATTTTTGTAAATTAATGCCCGAAAACTTTAAAATAGGAACCACTATGGAAAACATTACTCAGATTTGGAAGAAGATCCAGTCCCCCGAATTTAACCCCGCTACCGACATGGCTCTGGTAGAACAGGTCAAGCAGGTGGCTCTCACCTCTCAGGAACCGGCAAAGGTTAGCTTCGGCACTTCTGGCTGGCGTGGCGAAATCGGTTCTGAATTCACTCTCCGTAATCTGCAGGTCGTAGGCGCAGCTATCGTCCGCCTCTACAAGGAAGCTGATGCTGCTATGTTCGAAGCTCTTGGCGTCAAGGACTTCGCTGAACTTCAGAAGCGCGGCGTTGTGGTTGGCCACGACAACCGTCTCCTGGGTCACGAATTCTGCGAAGCTGTGGCTGACCAGTTCGCCAAGGCCGGTGTGAAGGTTTACTACGGCAACGAAATGCCGACTCCGGAATTCTCCGCTGCAATCGAAATGCTGGGTGCTGCCTGCTCCATCAACATGACTCCTAGCCACAACCCCAGCCACTACAACGGCATCAAGTTCAACCCCGCAGACGGCGGTCCTGCAGGTCCGGAAATCACCAACGTGATTACCAAGCTCTCTAACGAAATGATGAGCACCTGGAAGTTCGAACCGGTCTCCAAGGTTGACTGGGAAATCATCGACTCCCTGAAGATCTACAAGGAATTCCTGATCAAGCAGGGCACCATCAAGTTTGACCGTATCAAGGACTTCATCAAGAAGGATCGTCTGACTTTGGTCTGCGACCACGTTCACGGTTCTACCCGTCGTCGTCCGGCCGCTCTCCTGGACAATCCCCAGTGCCTCGTTACCATCCGTAACGAAGACGACAGCCTGTTCGGCGGTGTTGCTCCGGAACCGTCTTCCAAGAACCTGGAAATGGTCCGCAAGGCTCTGGACGAAAGCAAGTCCTTCTTCCGCCTGGGCGCAATCTTTGACCCGGATGGTGACCGTATCCGCTTCTACGATGGTTCTCGCGAAATCGACATGAACCAGTTCGGCGCAATCGCTTTCCACTACATGGCTACCTGGCGCAAGGAACAGGGCGTGGTTGCAAAGTCTGTTGCTACTTCTAACTTCGTGAACATCATTGCTGAAAAGCTGGGCGTTCCCGTTATGGAAACTCCAGTGGGCTTCAAGAACTTCCGCCCCTGGTTGTCTCGCAATGCCAAGGATAAGGCTCTGGTCGCCTTCGAAGAATCTGATGGTATTTCCGGCCTCAACAACACCCTGGAAAAGGATGCTCAGTTCGGCCTTCTCATCGCTCTCGAAATCATGGCTACCACCGGCAAGAACCTGGGTGAATACCTGGATGCCCTCTATGCTGAATATGGCCGCTTCTACCCCAGCCGCGCTGGTTTCGAAGTGGACAAGTCCCTGGTCGGTGCTCCGCTCATCGCCAAGGTGAACGCTGTTGCCGAAGCCGCACAGGTCGGTGCTAAGGTCATGGTTGGCAATACCGAAAAGACCGTTAAGCAGTTGCTCACTCTCGACGGCGTGAAGATCATTTTCGAAGACGATTCCTGGATGCTGGTTCGCCCGTCCGGTACCGAACCCAAGGTTCGTATCTATACCGAATGCCGCAACCCGGATGAAAAGGATCCCATGTTCGAAGCAGCCAAGGCTCTGTTCTACAAGAACTAAGTCTTGATTAGTGGATTGGGTTTCTAACCCGAATTAAAAGAGGATTAGAATTATGAAGAAGTTACTTGCATTTCTCTTTCTGGCCTTTGCAGTTGTTTGCTCTGCTCAGAACCTGAAGCCTGAATTCCAGGCTTTCTCTGGGGCGCTGCTTAAACTGAAGAAGGTTGAAAAGGGTTTCCACAAGTTCCAGTTGACGGTGGATGTCGCTCCGTGGGCCTTCCAGGCTACGGGTGAAGTCCAGGCTCCGGGTGGAGACGGCGACGTCTTGATTACCGGTCTCTTTGACGGTGAACTTTATGCGGTTCTCGCATACGTTCCCTCTACGGCTGCTGGTACCGACGGTCAGGAATATCAGGTTGGTTTCTTTGACATGATGCTTTATTATGAAGAAGAACCTACCCGTATTCGTAACCTGAAGTTCAAGCTGTTGCCTCCGGCCAACGATGAATGGGCTAAGGGCATTCTGAAGGATGCTCTGGAATCCGGTTCCTTGATTGGTAACGTGTGGGGCGGTAAGTATGACCGCGCCATTACCAAGGCTTCCGCTGATCCTATGGACAAGAAGAAGTTGCAAGCTCTTCAGAAGAAGAACGGAAACCGCAAACTTTCTGATGACGATGGAACCATTTCTACCCGCAAGCGTCGTGTAGAAGCTGAAGAAGCTCCCGTTACGAAGCCGGCCAAGAAGGGCAAGGCTGTAAAGGATGAGGCTCCTGTCAAGAAGAATAAGCACAAGAAGGTTTCTTCTGGTGATGGCTGCGATGATCCGAGCCTGAGCGTCAAGGAAAAGCGCCAGTGCGCTATGCGTAAGAAGAAATAATCTTCTTTGTAGTTCGAAACTTATAAATGCCGCTGCCTTTCGTAGAGAAGGGTGGCGGCTTTTTTCTTGATTTTTTATATAAAAACTTGCGGAATTTAAGGACAGACGTCCAAAAAAAAATTATTTTTTGACCCGAAACTTTTGCAACCTATATGAGGTAATTTATGTCCGGTCACTCCAAATGGGCCACCACCAAACGTAAGAAAGCTAAGACTGACGTTGCCCGTGCTAAGGCATGGAACAAGTTGATTAAGGAAATTTCTATCGCTGCTAAGCTTGGCGGCGGCAACCCGGATGCAAACCCGCGTCTCCGTGCTGCTATCATCAAGTCCAAGTCTCAGAGCTTGCCCACCAAGAACATCGAAAGTGCTATTGCCAAGGGTACTGGCGCTAACGGTGGTGCAGACGTTACCGAACCGCTGTACGAAGGTCGCGGTCCTGCAGGCATTGCCATCATGGTGCAGTGCATGACCGACAACAAGGTTCGTACCGTTGCTGAAATCCGTAACATCTTCAACAAGAACGGCGGCGCCATGGGCGAAACCGGTTCCGTTACTTGGGCATTTACCTACAAGGGTATGATTGTTATCGATGCAGAAAAGTACAGCGAAGATCAGGTTATGGACCTGGTTCTGGAAGCTGGTGCAGACGACATGAGCACTGAAGACGGCATCCACGAAGTTTCCACCTCTCCGGAAGCATTCGACGCCGTTACCCGCGCTCTTGAAGGTGCTGGCATCGAAATGATGAGCGCTGAAATCACCTACGTCGCTAACGACCCCGTCAAGCTGGGCCACGACGACGCTGTGAAGCTGCTCAAGCTCATCGACAAGTTCGAAGATCACGACGACGTTCAGGACGTTTACCACAACGCTGAAATCGACGAAGCTGACATGGACGCAGAATAATGACCGTTTGCGCTAGAGTTTTGTAAAGAACTTCTTGTAAGCGCAAACTCTCACAAAAATGCCTCGGTATGAACCGAGGCTTTTTTGTTCACGGTAGCCACGAGCCGATATACGAAACTAGGGACTTTAGTCCTTTAGTTGAGTTATCCACTCTGTGGACGAGTCTCGGCGGAGTGCTTGCACTCCGAAATGACCGAGGCGAAGAGGCGGACGCTGGAGCGAAGCGTAAGCGTCCGTGATCCGTAAGGCGAATGTCGCGGAAATCGAACTTCGCAAAATTAAAGGTACCGGTGATGAACCGGTGCTTTTTTTATATATTCAGAAAATATAGGAGGTCTTATGAAAAAAATATGTGGTTTAGTCGCAGTATTGTGTGTGACCGTTTCTTTGATAGGATGCGCTGGTTCTAATAAGCAGGGACTTCCTAATCACATAGATTTCAATAAAACAGAGGCTGCGGAAGTTGCCATGCACGCCGAGGAATTTAGAGTTATGGATTCCCTCGCCGCTGTTGGTCAACTGTTAGCTTGGCAAGATGGTGTTGCATGGGTGGCGTCAGATTCTTTGATGGCAGATCTTCCAAAAGAACAGTTGAAAAGTATGAAGGGCTGGGTTGCTCAGGGTAATCTGAGGGAAGGCTTTTGTGTGTTCTATGGAAAGGATTCCTCTGGTTACTACCAGTTGGCTCGATACGATTTTACTCCTCAGGGAATGAATCGCGCTACCGCTCGTATGGAAATTCCTGAGGGAGATCTGATGGAACTGGTTCGAATGAACGATTCTGCCTATCAGTTCTTTAAAAATTCTGGAGAAATGTTTAATGTTAAGTATAACACCTATATTCTAAAGGGCGAAAATGGCTATACGTTTTACGCAATTCCAGGTTCGACTTCTAAGTATGTTATTCTGGGTGGGGCTGCTAAGTTGACCATCGATGAAAATTCGTGGAAAGTGGAAAACTTACACAAAAGTCCAATCGCGATGGAATGGAACAACGTTAACAAGGACTCTTTTCCTGTTCGAACTTCTTCAATGAGTGATATTCTTAATGAGGCTGACTTTGCTCAGTACTACATCTATGCAAAATCAATGCCTGATCAGTATATCAAAACTCGTAAGTATTTGATTGGATTGCTTCGCGACGTTAATGGTAAAATGGCCATTGTCGTTGTGAAATAAAATTGCTATTGCAACAGGGAGTCTTATCGTCCTAATGTCTCGCGATAGTTGTGAACGGCTTCCTTGTAGCTGGTGACTGCCTTGGAAATGCGTTCTGCGATATCCTTCTGGCCGGCGTCGCTCATCATGTAGGCTTCGTCTTCAAGGTTGCTGATGAAGCCGATTTCGTAAAGGACTGCGGGCATTAATGCACCCACCAGGACCATGAAGCCTGCACCGCCTACGCCACCTGCCTGGCGACGGATCTTGCCGCCGTCCATGGCCTTTAACATTTCTTCGGTGAACATGTAGCTGTTCTGCTTGTACTTTTCGAGGCGGGCTTCCAGCTTAAACCATTCGATGGGTGAGAGTTCTTCCTTGGCGTTCTTTTCGCCGTAGAGGGTGGCCACCTTGTTTTCGCGGCGGGCGATGGCCTTGTCTTCTTCGCTTTCGGGAGCGCGGAGTACGTAGACGTGGTAGCCCTTGATAATCTTCTTGCGTTCGGGAGTGGCGTCAACGGCGTTGCAGTGGAGGCTGATGAAGAGGTCGCCATCCCATTGGTTTGCTAGATTGGCCCGCTGGCCCAGTTCGACAAAGTAATCCTTGTCGCGGGTCATCTTGACGATAAAGCCTTCCTTTTCCAATTCCTTCTTGAGGAGCTTGCCTACGGTAAGGACAATGTCTTTTTCTTGAGACTTGGAACCGATGGCGCCTGAGTCCTTGCCGCCGTGGCCCGGGTCGATAACGATGGTCTTGACTTCGCGGGTGCCTGCGGTTTCATTTTTTGCGGGGGCGGGTGCTTGGGCTGTGGTTGTTGTATTTGTTGCTGCGGGGGCTGCCTTTACACTGCTTGATGAAACGGCTGCCTGTTGGGCGGAACTTTTTGCGGTTTGTTCTGCCTCAAAAAATTTTGCTGCGTCGACGGAATCAATTTGGATGCGGCCTGCAGAAAGAACTGGAGCTGCTGCAAGGTTGATTGTCTTGCCGTGGAGACTTGCGTAGGGGAGGCCGATGGCGAACTTGACCGTGTCCTTGTTTCTTTCTAGGGTGAACGTTTTTTGAACGGGATACCAATGGAAAGAGGCGCCCTTACTTTGGGCGAAATTCTCTACGTCCGTTTTACCGGCCCACACCGCAGAGGCGGTTGCTAGGCAGAAAAGCAGTACCCACAAAACCTTGTTCATTACTTGTGTGCCTTTGCTGCGCGATCCATTTCCATCTTGGCGTCGCGTTCCATAATGGTCTGACGTTTGTCGTGCTGGTCCTTACCGCGGCAGATGCCCATTTCCAGCTTGGCGCGACGATTCTTGAAGTACAACTTCAGAGGAATCAGGGTGCAGCCCTTCTGTTCCTTGGCCTTGCGCATCTTTTCGATTTCGTGGCCATGGGCCAGGAGCTTGCGGCGTCTTGCAGGAATGTGGTTGAAGCGGTTGGCGAATAGGTACTCGTCGATGCGGGCACCTACCAGCCAGAGCTCGTTCTTCTTTTCGTCAATGTCAATCCAGGCTTCGCCAATGGTACACTTGCCGTCGCGAATGGACTTGACTTCGGAACCGATGAGCATGATGCCCACCTCGAAGGTTTCGTCCACGAAGTAAAGGTGGTTTGCCTTTCTATTCTGGATGACGGGTGTTGACTGTTCCTTTTTTGCCATGGACTTTTACCTTACTTGGACTTTTTTGCGGCAGGCTTCTTTGCGGGAGCCTTCTTGGCAGGAGCCTTTGTGGTCTTGGATGCGGTCTTGGATGCGGGCTTGGCTGCTGCCTTGCGTTCTGCCTTGGCAGCAGTCTTTGCGGCGGCCTTCTTGACAGGTGCTTCTACCTTCCTGGTTTCCCAGCCCACCTTTTTCTTTTGGACGTGGGGGACTGCCTGATCCAGGGCGTCACGGAGTTCCATGCAACCTTCACCGGTAAAGGCAGAGGTGATGATAACCTTTTCCTTATGTTCCGCAAACTGTTTGATGGCCTCTTCGATGCCCAGGTCACTTTTGTTCAGGGCGATTACGTAGGGCTTCTTGGCAAGCTTCGGGTGGAATGCCGCCAGTTCTCCCTTCAGAACCGTGAACTGTTCGTAGGCGTTTTCTGCAAAACCGTCAATTACGAACAAAAGAGTGTGGGTGCGTTCGATGTGCTTCAGGAACTGGTGACCCAGACCCTTGCCTTCGCTGGCGCCTTCCAGGAGACCCGGAATGTCGGCCACCACAAAGCTGTGTCCGTTCATCTGCACGATGCCAAGCACCGGTTCCAGAGTGGTAAAGGGATAGTCGCCCACCTTGGGACGTCCGCTGGAAATCTTGTTCACCAGACTGGACTTGCCTGCGTTGGGGAAGCCAACCAGACCGACGTCTGCCATGAGCTTCAGTTCCAGGAACAGTTCGCGCTTTTCGCCTGCTTCGCCCGGAGTGCATTTGCGAGGTGCCTGGTTAGAAGGGGTGGCGAAGTGCTGGTTGCCCATGCCGCCCTTGCCGCCACGGGCAGCAATCCAGCGCTGGCCGTCTTCGGTAAGGTCTGCAAGAATTCGACCTTCGGCATCCTTGACGATAGTTCCCTTGGGTACGTCTACGATGAGGTCTTCTGCAGATCTGCCGGTGCAGCGCTTGGCGCCGCCGGCTTGACCGGGGCGTGCCTTGTACAGACGTGCGTTACCCATGTCCAGCAGGGTGGAATACTGTTCGTTGACTTGGAGGATAACGTGACCGCCACGGCCGCCATCTCCGCCATCGGGGCCGCCCAGAGGTACAAACTTTTCACGGTGGAAACTGCAGATGCCGTCACCGCCCTTGCCGGAGCGCACTTCGATTGATTTTTCGTCTAAAAACATAACAGGTTTCGAGGTCCGAGGTATGAGCTCGTCGCTTCGCTCCTTTGAGTTTGAGTTAGGCGGCTTCGCCGCAGGGTTAGAGTCCTAACGTTTCGTCGAGACCGAGAGCGATGTTCATGTTCTGGATGGCGGCACCGCTGGCGCCCTTGCCCAGATTGTCGATGATTGTTGTAACCTGCATGACGGTTTCGTTACCGAAAACCTGGATGCAAGCATTATTTGTGTTGTTGCAGATGGTGGGGTTCAGACGGCCGTTGATCAGTGCCGGAGTCTCTGCAGGGGTTGCTTCGTAAGGCATGACGGTTACGAAGTTGGAGCCTGCGTAGTGTTCCTTGAGGATGTCGGTCAGGTCCTGAGGTCCAACCTTCTTGCTAAGCTGGTTTGCAAAGAGGGCTACGGTTACGGCCATGCCCTTGTAGTAGGGGCCAAGCACCGGATTGAAGAAGGGCGTGTTTTCCAGTTCGCAGTACTTCTTCATTTCGGGAATGTGCTTGTGGGAAAGGGCCAGGGCGTAAGGTGCCGGAGCCATGATGGGGAGGGATTCTCCTGCCTTGTGGCCAAGAGCGCTTTCGTCTTCGTATTCGGCGATGAGCTTCTTGCCGCCACCGGAATAGCCGGTGATGCTGTAGGCTGCCAAGTTTGTGGACTTGGGGAGAATGCCGCTTGCGACCAGCGGGTGTACGCCAAGGATAAAGCCTGTGGCGTGGCAACCGGGGTTAGCAATGCGCTTTGCTGTGCTGATGGCCTTGCGCTGTTCTGCAGAAAGTTCGGGCATGCCGTAAGTCCAGTCCGGGTTCACACGGTGAGCCGTGGAAGCGTCGATGATTACGGTGTTCGGATTGGTGCAGAGCGCTGCACTTTCCACGGCGGCTGCATCGGGCAGGCACAGGAAAGTCACGTCGGATTCATTGATCAGGCGCTGGCGTTCGGCGGTATCCTTACGCAGTTCCTGGGAAATGCGCAGAACTTCGATATCGTTACGCTTTGCGAGTCGATCATAAATCTGAAGACCGGTGGTACCAGCTTCGCCATCAACAAAAATCTTGAACATTGCTTTATTCCTTAGGAAATCAGGGATGAGGTCGCGACGATGTCGCTTTGAGGTCGCTCGCTGTGCTCGCTAGAGGTAAGTTAAATTGTCGCAGCGAAGCCGCTATTCCTTAGCTCAAAGGGCCTTTGGCCCGCCCTCATGCCTCAGAGCACCGCAGGTGCGTCCTCATACCGTTGTTACTTACCAGCGCCGCAGCACTTCTTGTACTTCTTGCCAGAACCGCAGGGGCACGGATCGTTACGGCCGACATCCGGACCGGTCTTCTTCACGGTTTCCTGCTTGACTGCACGGCCGTCGTAGAAGAACCATGCGCCACCAACCTTGTGGAATTCGCCCAGTTCGTGGTGGTTACGGGTGATGTTGCCCTGCTTGAAGCGAGCTACGAATTCGACCCAGCCGATGTTCTTTTCTTCTTCGGTCTTGGTCTGCTTGATTTCGATGCCCAGCCATTCGGATTCCTTGCTCCATGCTTCGACGCTAGCTTCGTCGAAATCGGAACGCTGAGTAGCTTCCAGGGATTCCTTGAGCCATGCGATTTCGTGCTTGGCGTAAGCGGTGTAGCGAGAACGCATCAGTGCTTCGGGAGAAGCGGCGAGAGTAGTCTGCTTGATGACCGGTTCGCAGCATTCGCAATATTCTTTACCGGAACCACAGGGGCATAAATCTTGAGCCATAATAACCTCGTTAAAAGTGTGAAAAATTTACAGCGAAAAAGATAGAAAAAAGGTTAAAGGATAAAGTTTAAAGTTTAAAGGCGGTAGGCTGTTTACGGCGAAAAAAAAGGGCGCGGGATGACCGCGCTCCTTTATCCTTTTGCCTATAACCTTTATGCTACTACAGGCACTTCTTGAGAATCCAGAATTCTTCCTTACCTGCACGGTCGGGGAGGCTGTTTACGGCCGGGATGCGTTCAACCACATCGAAAACGCCGCCGAGACGAGCCATCAGTTCGCCTTCGCTGGTGCAGTGCGGAGGACCCTGCAGGGTCTTGCCGTTCATCAGCGGGTACATGAGGGAAATCAGCACGCCGTCGTCCTTCAGCATCTTGTAGCAGACTTCGAAGAATTCGTCGCGACGACCCGGATGGATTGCAGTGAAGGTACCGTAATCGTACACGATATCGAACTGCTGGCCGCCACGCTTCTGATCCTTGGGAGAAAGGGTGAACAAGTCCAGGTCCAGGGAACGGAGGTTCTTGTGCTTGCGGCTCAAGTGGTCCAGTTCATCGACTGCGGTTGCTGCGAAATCTACTGCCAGAACGTCATGGCCACGCATGGCCCATGCTTCGGCGTCGTAACCAAAGCCTGCGCCAGGAACCAGCACGGAGCCGGTAGCGGGGCAGGAGGGGTTCTTGAAAAATTCCAGCAGGGCAGGGGTAGCCTTCTTGGTGTTCCAATAGTCCTTGCCTTCTGCGTAAAGATTATCCCAAAATTCCGGGAGGTTTTGTGTCAACATTATTTACCTTCCTGTTTGTTTCTCTTGCTAATTACTTATCCTAATTCCAAATTTGATTCCGTCCTGGAGCCCTGTGCCGAACCTTGTCAGTCCTGCCTGGGCTTTGCGTCGGGGAGGCTGTGGCCTCTTTCAAATGCTTCCTGGTTGTCCTTGTTCTTCTTGTAGGCCAGCTGTCCGCAGGCGGCCAGAATGTCGCGGCCACGGGCGGTACGGATGGTGATCTGGACCTGGGCTGCTCGGACCGCGGCGAGGAAGGTGTCCACTTCTTCGGGGGTAGGGGCGTGCAGGTTCGGGTCGTCGCCATCGTTTAAGATGATGGCGTTCACCTTGACGCGTCGGGGAGCGCAAATGCGGATCAGTTCCTTGGCGGCCTTGGGCGTACAGGTGATGTTCTGGATCAGAACGAATTCGAACGTCACATAATTATCGGTTCTACGGATATATTCGTCTACCGCTTCCAAAAGTTTTTCGATGGGCCAGAGGTCATTTACCGGCATGACGGAAGAGCGGTATTCGTTATTGGTGCTGTTCAGGCTGATGGCCAGGCAGCAGGGCGTGTTGCGGTCCACCAGTTCCTTGATGCGGGGGACGACGCCGCTGGTGCTGACGGTCATGCGCTTGGAACCCATGTTGAACAGCTTCTGGTTGTGCAGAGTGCAGCAGACTCGGTGTACGTTTTCCAGGTTGTTCAGGGGTTCGCCCATGCCCATGAAGATGATGTTGGTGACCTGGGCGATCTGACCTTCTTCGTTGAAGATGTTGTTGTCTTTCAGGTACCAGTTGACGTTCAGGATTTCTTCGAGGATTTCGCCGGCTTCGAGATTACGGAAGAAGCCCATCTTGGCGGTGCGGCAGAATGCGCAGTTCATGGCGCAGCCCACCTGGGTAGAAACGCAAACAGAAAAACGACCGTTGGCGGGGATCATCACGGTTTCGATGTGATATCCGTCATGGGTTTCGAACAACCATTTGACGGTTCCGTCTACGGAAACCATGTGCTGGTCTTCCTTGAGGGAACGCAGCTCAAACTGGTTTGCCAACTTTTCGCGAAGTGCGGGTGAAATATTCACCATTTCGTCGTAGGAACGGACCTGCTGGCAGAACAGCCATTTCTGAATCTGGTCTGCTCTAAAAGGCTTTTCGTCGACGTCCCTAAGCCAAGCTTTCAGTTCGTCTGTGGTAAGTGTTTTTATGTTGCGCGGCCATTCCATAGGTCGCAAAGATAGTAAAAAATAGCCTTTTTGTTAAGGGTCGTAGATTACGGCTGTGACTTGTGTCTGATGTTTTCGATGTAGTCGTTGCAACGGTTTGGCGAAGCAGCGATCTTGGCCGGTTCCGAAGCCCTGCATTTGTCTTCCATTTCGTAAAAATTGTACAGTTTGTCCACTTCCTGGAATAGTTCGGTCAGGGTCATTTTGCAGGCCGTGGCTAGGACGCTCATGGTGAAAATAGAGGGGGCTCTCTTGCCGCTTTCGACTTGGGAGATGAACTGGCGGGTAATATGGGATTTGAGGGCGAGTCCCAGCTGGGTTAGCCCTGTTTTTTGACGTTTGGCGAGAAAAATGTGCTGGATGACTTTCGATAAGATGATTTGCTTGTAGATCATTTTTCCTCCACGGCGTGGTATGGGTAATAATGTGTTCCTGTTTTTAACCTTGTATGTAAATTTAGAATAAAATTAAACGCGCCGTGCAAACAACTGTTTGCAAAATGAAGGACTGTTTGAAAAGTTTTTGAAACAAAATGCCTGGGGAGGTATAAAACGAAAAAAAAGCAGTAAGATTTCTCTTACTGCTTTTTTCTGCGGGTGCCAGGACTCGAACCTGGAGCCTTTTGGTTCGTAGCCAAACGCTCTATCCAGTTGGGCTACATCCGCGTTTTTGTTTTGTTGTTTGACTCTCGTCTTTCAACGCGCACAAAGATAGATTATTCACGATATTTGTCAAGGGTAATTCCTAAAAAAAATGATTTTTTTTGAAAAAAGTTTTTATGGGGGGCTTTAGACCCCTCTTTTCATGTTCCTTAAAGGTATGATGTTCTCGTATTAGCTATCTTTGTCCCAAAATTTTTAACCTTATATATTATAATGAATAAAGTTAAAGCTGTCCTAATGAATGTCCTTCAGATTTTGAAGGGCTGGTTCACCGATAAAAAGGTGCTGATTTGGCTCGGAATCCTGGCTTTGCCGGTGATTATCGCTTTTGTGACGGTTGTGGCGGTGTACAACCACTTTGCGCCGGAGCTGCCCTCCCTTTCTCAGCTGGAGCAGATCAATCCCAAGCTGGTCACGAAGATTAACGACATGAACGGCGAAATTGCCCACGAGTATTTCGTGGAACGTCGCGAATGGACTCCCTTCGACTCGATTCCGGAAGATGCGATCCATGCGGTGATGGCTACCGAAGACCGTGCCTTCTATGATCACTGGGGTATGAACGTGTGGGCGATTCCGTCTGCCATTCTGGAAAGTGCGACCTCGGGCAAGAAGCTCCGCGGTGCCTCTACCTTGACCCAGCAGCTGACCAAGCTTCTGTTCCTGACGCCGGAACGAACCATTTCCCGTAAGATCAAGGAAATGATGACCGCCATCCGCATCGAACAGACCTATACCAAGAAGGAAATTCTTGAATTCTACATGAATGAAGTTTACCTGTCTGGCGGTAACTATGGTTTCCAGGCTGCAGGCAAGTTCTACTTCGGTCGCCCCCTGGACAGTCTGACCATTCCTGAATATGCTGTTCTTGCCGGTATGCTCCAGCGTCCGGAAGCTTACCGCCCCGACCGTCATCCCAAGGCTTCACTGGAACGCCGCAACACGGTGCTCTATGCCATGCGCGATGCCGGCTACATCAATAATGATGATTATCATAAGTATATCGAAACTCCGATCACCCTGGCCAAGAAGGAAGTGAATAACGATGCCGGCCTGTACTTCTACGAAGAAATCCGTAAGTACATGGAAAAGAAGTATGGCGAAAACTCCCTCTATGCCGATGGTGTGACTATTAATAGTACCATCGACCCGGCCATCCAGGCTTATGCCGATAGCGTTGCCCGCGTGCAGGTGGAAAAGGTTCGCCGCCGCGTCAAGTACCGCACCACACGCCGTCTGCTCTTGACCAAGAAGTATGATATGCCCGAAGATAGCGTGGTGGCACACTTCGACAGCATTTATGCCGATTTCAAGAAGAATTATCTGGCTGCCGATACCGCTGCCGACTTGACCAAGCGCCGTTATCCGGATAGTATCCGCTATCATCATGCCGAAGTGGCCGCCATCCTTATCGAAAACGAGACGGGCGCAATCCGTGCCATGGTGGGTGGTAGCGACTGGAACGCCTCCCGCTGGAATCGTGCCGTACAGTCCTTGCGTCAGCCCGGTTCCTCTTTCAAGCCCATCGTCTATTCCACCGCAATGGATAACGGTGCAAGCCCCTGCGACTCCGTGAACGACCAGCCTGTGAGCATTCCCGACCCGGATGACAAGAACCCCAACAAGGTGTGGCGTCCGGCCAACTTCGAACATGACTTCGAAGGTATGATGACGCTCCGCCGCGCCCTGTACCGTTCCAAGAACCTGCCTGCTATTTTGACGGGTATGAAGTACGGCCTGAACAATGTGGTGAACTACGCCCGCAAGTTCGGTATCGTTCGCGCTCCGTTGATGGCTGTGCCTAGCTTGGCTCTGGGTTCCGTGGGTGCAACCCTGATGGAAATGACGTCTGCCTATACAGTGTTCCCCAATGGCGGTAACCGTATTGAACCTTACATGATCGAATCTATCGTGGACCGCAACGGCGAAGTGATCGAACGTAACTCCAAGGTGGAACACGAAGTGCTGCGCCCGGCTTCTGCCTACCTGATGGTG
Organism: Fibrobacter sp. UWH1; assembly: GCF_002210365.1. Taxonomy (NCBI): domain Bacteria; kingdom Pseudomonadati; phylum Fibrobacterota; class Fibrobacteria; order Fibrobacterales; family Fibrobacteraceae; genus Fibrobacter; species Fibrobacter sp. UWH1. Next base: position 29,994 of record NZ_MWQG01000004.1, on the reverse strand, counting down.
GACATTCTGAAGGACGTGAACATTCGCGGTACTGCCGCCCGTGTGTATGCCAACGGCTTTACCCATCCCAGTGGTGGTAAGACGGGTACCACAAACGATTACACGGACTGCTGGTATATCGGTTTCACGAAGCAGTACACCATGGGTGTCTGGGTTGGCTCCGATAATCCGGGTTCCCTGGGTGCAGGTCATACCGGTACTGAAGATGCCCTGCCTGTCTGGATTGCCGTGATGAAGGAACTGCATAAGGATCTGCCCCGCAAGCCCTTCCCGGTTCCCTCCGGCGTTGTAAGCAAGGGCGTTTGCAACCACACGGGTAAGGCTGCCGGTGAGTTCTGCTCCGAAAAGACCGTCTGCCTGTATACCGCTGGTTATGCTCCTACTGAAACTTGCGACGGTAACCACTTCGAAGTGAAGACCAAGTCTGCTGACGATGCCACCCTCTTTAGTAACAAGGGTGCGGCAAGCAGCCCGGCCACGTCCGCCGGTGGGGCTAAGAAAGCCCGCAAGATGTTCTAGGAAAAGTGTTTGAAAAGAAGAGGATAGGAGGTCTTCTGATGGATGGTAAAATGAATAAGAAATCGTTTACTGAAAAATTTTCTGGCTGGTATATCCCGCTGATTTGCAGAAACAAGTTCAAGGCTCTGGCCTTCTACCTGGTGTTGGCGGTACTCTGTGCCATTCCCATCCTGTTTAAGCCTGGTCTTAAGCTGGATGCGGACTTGTCCCACTTGCTGCCGGAAGATACGCCTAGCGTCAAGGCTTTGCAGGAATCCTTCAGCCGTTTCGGTAGTACGGACCGTTTCATGATTGCCATCCAGAGCGAAGACGTCGAACTCGTTGCCGCCCTGCAGGATTCTATCAGTGCATACATCCACAAGAACTGGACTGGCGATTTCGTCTCGACTCAGGTCGATAACGACAACCAGTTCTTCAAGGATAACGCCCTGCTTTACCTGCCTTCGAAGCATCTGGAACGCATCCGCGACAATCTTGAAGATCTGCAGCTGGAAATCGGCCGCAAGAATGGTCCTCTGGTGGTTGACCTGATGGATGGTCTGTCCGACAGTTCTGCCTCTGCCGAAAAGAAAGAACGTGTCTGGTTTGACGCCAACCTCCCGCAGGAACTGGGCCTCCCCGAAGAAGCGGTTAGCGCCTTTGATTCCTTCTTCAAGAAGAAGGCCAAGGATGATACCTTGCAGCAGGCAAAGTCTGGCGAAGAATGGAATCCCAAGGCTTTCTTGCCGGCTCATCTGAAAACTCGCCTGATCGGCACTCCTCCTCCGGAAGACTATGATGGCAAGATCCTCTTTAACGGTGTGGTGAACGCCAAACTGATCAAGCCTTCTACCGACTATGAATTCGTGACCCATATTCTGGCAAGCACCGATTCCCTGTTGAGCTACTTCGGTTCCAAGACTTACCCCGTGCCTACCCGTTTTACTGTTGAAGGTACTTACGAAGGTCTGAAGGAAGTGGATGAAGTGGCTAACGACAGTATCTTCTCCTTCGGCATTAGCCTTGTCCTGATCTTCATCTTGACCATGGTGTTCTTCCGCAGCGTGAAGGGCCCTGTGCTGGTGACTGCCTCTGTGCTGTACGCCTGCATTCCTACCCTGGCATTTACCGCCCTGCTGTACGGTAAGATGAACCCCTTTACCGTTTTTGTGGCTTCCATTATCTTGGGTATCGGTATTGACTACTCCATCCATATTTTGGGTACGGCACAAAAGCTGCTGAGCAAGAACGCCTCTTTGGAAGAAGTGCTGGAAATGGCCCAGCAGAAAATGATGAAGCCTTTCATTCTGGCAAGTTTCACCACCATCGCAGCCTTCCTGACCTTGCTTGCTGCACACTTCCGCGGCTTCTATGAATTCGGCGTGGTGGCTTCTTGCGGTGTGCTGTTCAGTATGCTGACCTCCTTGCTGGTGCTGCCTGTATTTATCAGATGCATGGGCGGTATTCCCGCTGCACCTAATAACAGTCTGCTTCCCAAGTCCTGGAGCGACAAGCAAGTCTTTAACTTCTTTAAGTATGCGGCCATTATCGGCTTCATTCTTGGTGGCATCTCCCTGTACTTTGCCCAGGATGTGGACTTCGAACACAACATGCGCAACCTGCGCCGCGTTTCTACCACGGTAAAGACTTCCAAGAACAAGATTTCTACCAAGGTGACCCGTGCCACCAACCGTGCCGTGACATCCACTCCGGCCGCCGTCATGGGTTCCAAGCCCGAACAGCTTGATATGCTGTACGATACCTTGATGGTCCGACTCCATGTGGAAAAGGATTCTACCCTGGGTAGCTTCCTGACCTTGAAGAGCTTTGTGCCGCCTATGGATTCCCAGAAGGCCCGCCTCGAAATCATCGAGGAAATTCGCGACCTGGCAGAAGCCCGTGTCTTTGACCGCGCCGAAGGCGAGGATTCCGCAAACATCGCTTCTCTCCGTCAGCTGGCCAAGGTCGAGGAATCCTTCACTCCCGAAGACGTTCCTAGCTGGACTCTGGACCTCCTCCGCGAAAAGGATGGCTCCTATGGCAAGATCGGCTTTATCTACGGTGACTTCCCCAGCTGGGATGCCCACGCCCTGCACCGCTTCCAGGAACGTTATGGCCACTGGAACTTCGACGGCGAAGACCTGCGCACCTTCTCTTCCCAGTTCATTCTCTCTGACGTGATTGAATCCGTGAAGCAGGACAGCTTCCGCCTGGCCCTGGCCATCATCCTGGTGATCTTCGGAACCTTGGCCGTGTCCTTCCGCAAGCCCAAGCTCTTCATTAGCGGCTGCATTTCCTTCGGCATGGGCACCTTGCTGACTCTGGGCGTACTTGGCGCCTTGACCCACTTCCTGGATTTCGGCAAGATCAGCATTTATAATGTGATCGTCATTCCCATGACCCTGGGTATCGGCATCGACGCCACCATCCACTTCATTACCTCTTGGATGTCCGACAAGAACATGACCCTCCGCCAGCTTATGGACAACACCGGCCGTAACGTGATGGCCAGCTCCATGACCACTATCGCCGGCTTCGTGGGCTTCCTCTTTACCACCCATCGCGGCCTGAAGGGCATCGGTGACCTGGCTTGCCTAGGCATCTTCATTTTCCTGATTACCAGCGTGGTATTCTCCATGTTCCTTTGCCAGGCATGGCTTAAGAAGAAGTAGCCAGAAAGAACGAAGCATACAGAAAAAGGGCTGCGGTTTTAAACCGCAGCCCTTTGTTCGTAAAGGGAAAAAATCCTAGATCGCGGGGGAGACCCCGCGAGAAGGCTTTATTACATCATGCCGCCCATGCCCATGGAAGGATCCATGGCAGGTGCTGCCGGCTTGGCTTCCTTCTTTTCGGTGATCACGCAGTCGGTGGTGAGAATCATGGAAGCGATGGAGGATGCGTTCTTGAGAGCGGTACGGGTAACCTTGGCCGGGTCGATGACGCCAGCCTTGATCAGGTCTTCGTAGGTGTCGGTCTTAGCGTTGTAGCCAAAGCCGTCCTTGCCTTCCTTAACCTTGTTTACAACGACGGAGCCTTCGCCACCAGCGTTTGCTACGATCTGACGGAGAGGTTCTTCGATAGCGCGCTTGATGATAGCGGCACCAGTCTTCTGGTCGTCGTTCACGAGCTTGAGGGCGTCGATAGCCTTGGCTGCGCGGATGAGAGCAACGCCACCACCCGGAACGATACCTTCTTCAACAGCGGCGCGGGTTGCGTGCATAGCATCGTCAACGCGGTCCTTCTTTTCCTTCATTTCAACTTCGGTAGCAGCACCGACCTTGATCACAGCAACGCCACCGGCCAGCTTAGCCAAGCGTTCCTGGAGCTTTTCGCGGTCGTAGTCGCTGGTGGTAGCTTCGATCTGCTTCTTGATCTGGGCGATACGGCCCTTGATGCTTGCAGCGTCGCCGGCACCTTCGACGATGGTGGTGTTGTCCTTGGTGATGGTGATGGACTTGGCCTGGCCGAGGACGGTCACCGGAGCGTCTTCCAGCTTAGCGCCGGTGTCTTCGGAAACCAGCATACCGCCGGTGAGGATGGCGATGTCTTCGAGCATAGCCTTACGACGGTCGCCAAAGCCCGGAGCCTTGACTGCAGCAACCTTCAGGGTGCCGCGCATCTTGTTCACAACGAGAGTTGCGAGAGCTTCGCCATCGACGTCTTCGGCGATGATGAGGAGAGACTTGCCCTGCTTTGCGACAAATTCCAGCATGGGGAGGAGATCCTTCATGGTGGAGATCTTCTTGTCGTAGAGGAGGATGTACGGAGTTTCGAGAGCCACTTCCATGCTGTCGGTGTTGGTGACGAAGTACGGAGAGAGGTAGCCGCGGTCGAACTGCATGCCTTCGACAACGTCGAGGATGGTTTCTGCAGTCTTGGATTCTTCGATGGTGATAACGCCGTCGTTACCGACCTTTTCCATGGCGTTTGCCAGGAGGTCGCCGATTTCCGGGTCGTTGTTGGCGGAAATGGTAGCAACCTGAGCGATGTGTTCCTTGCCGTTAATCTTCACAGCCATCTTGCCGATTTCTTCGATGACAGCGTCAACTGCAGCGTCCATACCGCGCTTGATGTCCATGGGGTTTGCGCCTGCGGCAACGTTCTTGAGGCCTTCGCGAGTGATTGCCTGAGCGAGAACGGTTGCGGTGGTGGTGCCGTCGCCAGCGGTGTCAGAAGTCTTGTTTGCTACTTCCTTGGCCATCTGTGCGCCCAGGTTTTCGTAAGCGTCTTCCAGTTCAACTTCCTTAGCGACGGAAACGCCGTCCTTGGTGACGTTGGGTGCGCCAAATGCCTTGGCGATCATGACGTTACGACCCTTGGGGCCGAGAGTAACCTTAACTGCGTTTGCCAGCTTATCGACGCCGTTCATGAGGGATTCACGGGCAGCCACATCAAACTTCAACTGTTTTGCCATTTTTCTTTTTCCTTATTTAAAAAGTGGTTAGTGGTTAGTGTTTAGTGGTTAGTGGGTGCGGGTCCTTCCTGCAAAAACTGATTACTGACCACTGTTTACTAATCACTCTTAAAGAGTAGCGAAGATGTCGGATTCCTTGATGATCAGGTAGTTTTCGCCTTCGACGGAGATTTCGGTGCCGCTGTACTTGCCGTAGATAACCACGTCGCCAACCTTGACTTCCATAGCAACGGTTTCGCCGTTTTCAGTCTTGCGGCCCGGGCCTACTGCCACGACCTTACCCTGCATGGGCTTTTCCTTGGCGTTATCCGGGATGAAGAGGCCGGAGGAGGTCTTCTGTTCGGCTTCAGCCGGCTTTACAACGATGCGATCTGCTAAAGGCTTGATCATTTTTCTGTCCTTTGTTGCGGGCTCCACGTTCGGGAAACCCTATTGTTTAAACTGTTGGCCTTGGGGGCCTATTTTTGTTTCGCCCAAATTTAGCAATTTTTGTGCCAATGCCGTAAATGGGGGCTGCAGCCCTTATATATGGAGTAAATGTTCACTTTTGAAACGAAAAGCTGTTTAATTCTGAAACAAAAAAGAGCCGGGGTACCGACTCCTTTTCGCCGCGATTCACGGCCTGCTTCGATTCACGGGTTGCCCGCGACTCTCGGCTTGTAATTACTTGATGGTGCTGGTCAGGCGGAATGCCAGGCCCACGTCGCTCACTTCGTCTTCGCTGTAGACGCTGAACTGGAGCTTGGACTTGCCGATGTTCTTCACGAGAGCCACGGTCCATGCCAGGTCATCCATCTTGTTGTCCTTGGCGAAGTGGATCTTTTCTTCGCGGTCCTTGATGTATTCCATTTCGAACATCAGGTTGCTGAGGATGCCGAAGGTGGGAATTTCAACGCCGGCGTAGAAGGGCTGGACGTAGTCACCCTGGGTGAAGTACTTGGATTCCGGAGCGATGTAGTTTTCGACGGCGGTATTGATGTCCTGGTCTTCGGTGTAGAGGCAGGCGTATTCACCGTAGAGGCGGAGGTTGGGTGCGAAGGTGTAGCTGGCGTATGCTGCAACACGGTGGGTGATGGCGGCGGTGTTCTGGACCACGTCGATGAGGTTAGAACGGTAAGCGACCTTCATTTCAAGGGGGAAGGTGAACTTCATGTCGTCTTCGACACGGATGTAGCCCTGGTTGGCGGTGCCGTTCTTGGTGGCGACCATGGCGTTCAACTGGTTCAGGCCGTGCTTCCAGCCCAGTTCAACAGCGTTGTGGCTGTAATCGCGCATCCAGAGGCCGCGCTTGGTCAGGTCCTTGTCGATATAGGTACCGAAGTTGGTGGACTGAGACCAGTCAGTCTTCCAGCGACCGATCTTCAGGTTGACGTTGTCGTTGGCGGTGGGAGCCCACTTGTAGTTTACCCAGTAGAGGTCTGCCAGGATCTTGTCGTAGTTGGAGGCCTTTTCGCCGTTGGAGAGCTTGTTGCCGAATTCCGGAGCGAAGATGCGGAGCATGATCAAACCGTCAAGGCTTTCGCTCTTGTACTGGCCGCCGATGTTGGCGCGGATCCAGCCGGAGCTGAAGTTGTTGTCTTCGTCGGCGATGGACTTGGTGACCTGGGTCTGGACGTTGCCCTTGAGGCTCATGTTGTCGGTGGCGTCGGCGGCGAATGCTGCGGTGCTTGCGGCAAGGCTCATGACGAGGGCTGCTGCGATCTTGTTGAACTTCATAAGAACTCCTATAATAAGGCGAAAAATTTTCGATGGTAAAATTAGCTTTTACAATAACATTTGCAAGGGTTCAAGCCTAGTTCTTGCCTCAAGAATTAATTAAATTTGGGTCGCAAAATGGAATTGCATACATTTAAAGGGATGTGCTATGAATAGGAAGTTTTTTGCTCTTGCGATGTCCGTTCTGGTTGGCTTTGGTGCCGCTCTTGCCAGGGACCTTGTTCCCAACAAGACTCACGCTGTCTTGAACGTGACCTACACCAATTACGACGATGTTCCCCAGTCTCACAAGAAGCTGACTTTCGTCGGTCAGAACAATCCCAAGAACAAGCTTGTCATTACCACTGACCAGTATGGCGAAGCCAGCTTCCACATTCCCCGCGAAGAAACTTACACCATCCTTTGTGAAAGTTTGACCGGCCCCTTCGAATGCGGTAATACCCCTTATGTTTCCAAGACCGCAAGCTCCGGCGGCATCACCGTTACCTTCGACGATACCCGTGCCGAACTGACTGGCGTCACCTTCAAGGCTGGCAGTGCCGAACTGGTGCCCACATCTCTCAAGACTCTGGACGCAGCCATTGCAGGCCTGAAGCGCAACCCCAAGGCCCTCGTGGAAATCCAGGGCCATACCAGTTCCGAAGGCAGCGACGAACTGAACGATCGCCTGAGCCAGGAACGCGCCTACAGCGTCAAGGATTACATGGTGAGCAAGGGTATTTCCGAAGGTCGCCTCAAGGCTAACGGTTATGGTTCCAGCCAGCCCAAGGCCGACAACTCCACCGAAGCAGGTCGCAAGGCCAACCGCCGTATCGAACTGGTGGTTCTTTCGGAAGAATAATTTCCAAGAATTATTTTTGACTTCGGGTCAGAACGTCTAGCTATAAAAAAAGGACTTCCTTATGGGAAGTCCTTCGTCTTTTTATAAGCTGTTTTATAGACTGCTTTTTAAACCAGGCTGATTCCGTCTTCGCTGATGTAAATCTTGCCATCGCGGAAGAGGGTGCCCAGAAGCTTCTTGAAAGTCTTCTTGGACATGCCGAATTCCTGGCGGATCACTTCGGGGTCGGTGTGGTCGCCGTAGGGGAGGCTGCCGCCCGCTTCTTCAAGCTTGCGGAGGATGGCTGCCGGGCTGTCGCTCTTCATAAGGCCCTTGTAGCCGATGGGGGAAAGGTTCAAGGTGATCTTTCCGTCGGCGGTAAAGCGCTGGATAAAGCCGGGCATGGTGTCGCCGATGTAGATACGTTCCATGCCGGGAGTGAGCATGAGGCGGCCGGTGTAGCGGTAATCCACCAGGAAGTCTACGTGGTCCTTGGTGACTTCGTAGGCGGCCAGCTGGACGCGCTGACCCACATGAAGTTCGCTGGTGTCCGGATCCAGGAAGCTCTTGATTTTTTCGGTGGCCACGATTCGGTTACTCTTGTCGTCAACAAGAATGAACACCACGCAACGGTCGCCACGCTGCAGTTCGCCCAGCTGCTGCTTGAAGGGGAGGAACAGGTCCTTGTTCAGACCCCAGTCCAGGAAGGCGCCGAAACGGTTTACGTCCTTGACGTCAAGCACGGCGAATTCACCTACCTGGGCGTAGGGCTTTTCCAAAGTGGCGATGGGGCGGTCTTCACTGTCGGTGTACACGAACACGTCCAGGATTTCGCCTTCTTCAAGAGTGAATTTTTCGCGGTTGCCGGGGAGCAGCACGCGGTCGCCGCTTTCCAGTTCCAGGTAGTAGCCCTGGGGGGTAATTTCTTCTACGCGGGCACGGTTATATCTTCCGAGATCCATAAAAAAGCCTTTCCGTTCAGTTTTATTTGTTGCAACTGTGATATTTTACAGCCGACTTCTACAAAATATAGTATATTTGGCGCCCCCTTCCTAGATGAGGTGGGGGAGTGTTAGGTGGTAAAAACAAATGGAACTTAGAATAGCTCAAGAAAGAATGTCGGCGCAGAATCGTGTGCGCACCGCAAAGCCTGCGGTGGAAACCATCGGCCTGCAGACTTTTATCGAAGACGATTTTGTCTGCTCCGAAAAGCATCGCGCCTTTTTCAAGATGCATATTGGCAAGGCATTCTCTTTCAACGTGCAGTTCCAGAACTGGCTGAAGTCCAATGCGGGCCGCACCTACCAGGAAGCCATCTGCGCCTACGAACGCATCCTGAAAGAAAAGAAAGATCACAAGTCTCCTGTAGGAAACCTGCAGGAATACAACGCCTACATCCGCGACTTCTTTGCCGACAACAAGGGCCGTTCCCTGGAAGATGCCGTCTGTTGCTGGAAATACAAGAAGTCTTTAATCGGACATAACCGTTACGAAAAGACGGACCTGGTGGCGCTAAAAAAGTAAATCCGACGGATATACCCAGCTTGGAAAACTTTGTCTTCGTCTCTTTGAATTTTTCACTAAAGACTTCTCCCAAGAGCATCATGCGTTTAATTCATAAATCATGACTCTCCAATCATAGGAAATCGCATTCTTCAGATAATTCAGGTAAACAAAATTTTTCTACAAAAAACTGAGTCATCAGGAATTTTCCTGCGTGTTAATAGTATGCAGAACTTTTAACGTGGAGGAAAAATGGACTGCAAAAAGAAGAAATACAAGCCTCTAGAAGAACTCACCATTCGCGACAATTTCATGTTTGTGAAAGTTTTCAGCGACGAGGCGATTGCAAAGCCTTTCCTAAAGGCTCTTCTGAAAATTGAGATCGAGCGCGTAAGTGTCGTCGGCGAGGCCCACCAGCAGGCCGACCCGAACAAGAAATACATCCGCTTCGACGTTTTGGTCAAGGAGGAGTGCAATGGAATTGGTCGCACTTTCGATCTGGAGATGCAGATGGTCGATACCAAGGAATTGCCGTTGAGAGCTCGATACTACCAGGGAATTAGCGATACTGAAACCATGGGAAACACTCACAAGTACAAGGAACTCAAGGAACAATACATTATTTTTCTGTGCCCTACGGACATCTTCGGACAGGAACGTCCCATCTACGAATTCGAAAATCGTGAGAAGAACGATCCTAGCTTGACTTTGGGCGATCTCACCTACAAATATTATTGTAATTTTAGCAGGTACGGCGCTGTAACCGATGAATCCGTTCGCGACTACCTCAAGTATTTCGCAACCGACGAAGCCTCATCTGCAGCAACGAAAGCCATCAGCGACAAGGTGGATTTCTACCACAAGGACCCTAAGACAAGGAGCGACTACATGACGTTTAAAGACATGCTTGAAGACGAACGTGAAGAGGGCCGTGAAGAGGGCCGTGCCGAGGCCTGCAAGGAACTTGCCAAGGGCTTTCGTGATGCGGGAATTTCATTAGAAGTTATCGCCAAACAAACAGGCCTTACCCCCGAAGAGATAAAAGCCCTGTAATATAAATTCTTAAAAAGCGTAAAAGGTCGCACCAATAATGGCGCGACCCTTTGTTTTAAATTATTTTAAGAAAAATTTTCGCTTTACCCATCTAAACTCTCTTTAAAATCAAGAGGAATGGTTTCTGAAAATTAGAATCCCTTGATTACCAGAAGGCTTCCGATGCCGATGGCGAGCCACAGGATCACGCCCTGGATAAAGGGCTTGGGACCGCACTTCTGGAGAGCAGCCTTGGAGAGGCCTGTACCAATAAGGAACAAAGTAACGGCAAAGCCACGCTTGGCGATGGCGACGATGGTGGTGCCGACTGCTGCAGGAACGCCGATGGCCGAGAACAGGTAGGTGTTAATGACCATGGCGATGGCGAACAGGAAGATGAACCAGGGGACCACATCCAACTTGCCCTTGCCGGCGTTCTTGCGGAAGAACAGCATGGTAACAAGAGCCAGGGGCAAAATCCAGAGAGCGCGGGTGCACTTGACCATGGCGGCCACCTGCAGGGATTCGTCGCTGTAGGCTGCTGCTGCACCCACCACGGAACTGGTGTCATGGATAGCGATGGCAGCCCATTCGCCGAACTGCTGGTTATCGAGACCGAAGAAATGGCCCAGGGGAGGGAAGATGAGGAGTGCCAAGGCATTCAGCACGAAGATGGTGCCCAGGGACATGCTCATCTGCTTGTCGTCGGCGTCTACAACGGGAGCGACTGCCGCGATGGCGGAACCACCGCAAATAGCGGTACCGCTGCTGACCAGGTAAGAAGTCTTGGAATCCACCTTGATGATCTTGCCTACGACAAAACCCAGAACCATGACGGTGGCTACAGAGATGATGGTGAACATCATGCCGTCCTTACCGCTGGCGAGAGCCGCCTGCAGGTTCATGCCGAAGCCCAGGCCAACCACGCAACCCTGAAGCAGATACTTCTGGGTCTTCTTGGCGAACTTGGGGAAGGCTGGACCGCCAAAAACAAAGGCGTAGACGATACCTGCCATGAGGGCCATCCAGGATGCTACGCAGGGGCAGCAGGCTGCAAGAATTAATGCGACAAAGGCGATTTTTGCGATTTTTTCTTTCATGTTTTCCTCTTGATGGATTCGTTAATCCGTAGGGAGTACTCTGTTTTTTCTAATAAAAGCCAGTGTTTCTTTTTCGCCCTTTTCCGCAAGCATGGTCAAGAGGTACAGAAGTTTCTTGTAGGTGTTCTCTTCCATCTTTTCGCGGGCAGTACTCTTGGTCAAGTACATCAGGGGTGCGGTGCGGTCGTAATCCTTGCCGCCGTAGGTCTTGGAGGCGGCCACGCGGTCGCAGAACATTTCCTTGATGTAACGGTCGGGCATGGGCATGGGCACGATTTTCTTCGTTGCCATTTCGTAGTCGTACCAGAATTCAAAATGATGCTTGTTTCTGCCCTTGTGATGCATCCAGGCCAGGCTGTAACCTGTATCCCGACGCTCTCCATTGTTAGGCGATTCCTTTCCGGTATAATATTTGCAACCGGGAATGAATTCCGTGGGGCTGTACTTGGAAAGATCGTGGAAAAGCCCCTGGAAACCGATACCCGCCTTGAAGCAGAGGCGAATCACTTCGTTCCTGTGCCTTGTGATGGTAATGAAATGTCGGATAGGGTGAAACATGAACGCAAATTTAGAAAAGAGAGGGGAATTAGTGAATAGTGGACAGTGAATGGTGAAGAGTGTGGCGTCATTCTGAGCGGAGTGCGAAGCACGGAGTCGAAGAATCCAGGGACTTAGATATGAATTATGAGATATGAACTACGAATTATAAAGTTAGGCGCCTCCGGCGCGATTATGATAACTCATATCTGGTATCTGATAACTCGTATCTGCTTTCTAGCCATGAACACATGGGTATGTATCAGTGCAATAGTGGATTCAACCCATGAAAACATGGCAATGTATAAGATGAAATGCGAATCCGTAGAACTTTTACATGGGTATGTATCAGTGCAATAGTGGGCTCAACCCATGAAAACATGGCAATGCATAAGTGCAATAGTGAATTTGCAGAACTTTTACATGGCAATGTATAGGATGAAATGCAGATTTGCAGAACTTTTACATGGGAATATATCTGTGCAATAGCACATCAAAAGGGGGAAACACCGGGTATGTTTCAAAGCAATAGTCAAAACGTTCTTCTCTCGCTGGTCTACAATCCGAGCATGGGGTCGAGATAACGGGCGCCGAAGTAGTCCATAGATCCAATCATAGGAGATTTCAGGGACTTGGAACGGTCCTCGATGAGATTTCCCTCGGAATCGTAGACAAAGGTGCCAGGGGCGAACGCGGCTCGGTATACCAACTTCGATTACGAAGCCAAATCAGTTCGTTGTGGCAAGGACTAAAATATAATCCGACATTCAAAACAAGGAGCCAGACGGGAAATCCCGCTGGCTCTTTTCTCAAAACTTTTATATTTGTCTTGTGACTTGTAAGAATTCCATCGATTTCATTGGTGATATCCACGGGCATTGTGAGTGTCTGAAGGCCTTGCTGAAAAAGCTGGGCTATGTGGAGTCTGCGGGTGCGTTCCGTTACCCGGGCAATGAACGTATGGTGGTGTTCCTTGGGGATTATGTGGATCGCGGCCCAAATGTGCGTTCCACGCTGAATTTGGTGCGGGCCATGCGGGATGCGGGTTCTGCCATTGCCCTTATGGGGAACCATGAATTCAACATGCTCAGTTTTTGGCAGAAGAACGAAGGGCCCCGCTACCTGAAAAAGGTGGGGCAGAATTATCTTCGTGAGCATACCTTCAACAAGGTGGCGGTTCATTCCAGGACGGTGACGGATTTTGTGGGGCGCAAGGATGAATTCAAGGAGATGAAGGAATTCGCCAAGACCTTGCCCTTCTACCTGGAAACGGAAAGTTTCAGGGCTCAGCACGCCAGTTTTCATCCGCGGGCTGTTGAGCTGCTGAAGGCTGCGGGCATCCATTGCTTTGCCGACGGAAATTTTGACGAATTGATTTTCCGTGCCAATGATGAAGACAATGAATATGGGGATTCCCTTTTCTGGCCTATCGATATGCTGTTGAAGGGACCGGAAATGGAACTGCCTAACCGTCAGTTCTTCTTTGATGGTGAAAATGTTAAGCGTTACAGGACCCGCTTGCGTTGGTGGGTGGACCCTGCTAAGGCCTCTTTGCAGGAATTGAGTTTACAGCCGGGTGTGACCATGCCCGAGGGTTGTGACGTAAAACCGGAAATTCGTTCTCGCGGCTTTTATGGGGAGGACGAACGCCCTGTGTTCTTTGGACATTATTGGCTGACGGGTGAACCCCGCCTGATTCGTCACAACGTTTGCTGCCTGGACTTTAGTATCGCAGGGCACCTTGGAAATGGTCGGCTGGCCTGCTACCGCTTCGACGGGGAACAAAAGCTGGACGAATCTAAATTCGTGTGGGTCGGACGATGACCCGCGTCTCCACCGCTTTAAGGAAATTTGCATCCCTGAAGGTAACCTGCGTTTTGCTGGTGGCCTTCCTGTTGCTGACCTTCTGGGGTACCCTGGGGCAGGCCGCTGCAGGGAACGAAGGGGCTGCCATTGCGGCGGACCGATTCTTTGGAAGTTATTTCCTGTGGGTGCTTGGGGTGGTGCCGCTGCCTGCGTTTAAGTCGCTGGCCGTTGTGAGTGCGTTGCACCTGATTGCCTCCATGATGTACCGCATGCCGCGAATTTTCTCTCGGGTGGACTCGGGCAGGCTTGTTCCCTCAGGTTGGCGTAACCTAGGGCTTTATGGGATGCACATTGCCCTGCTGGTTCTTTTGGTGGGAAGCCTTGTGGGTTCTGAGTTCCGCCAGGAATACAATGGTTTTCGCGCTGCTGAATCCTCAAAGCCCATTACATTCTACACTGTTGACGATAGCTTGAATACAAGTGCGGTGGAGGTAGGGGAGGGCTATCCCTATTTTACGTTCTACAAGGGCCAGGTGGATATGTTCGGCATGAAGGTGGATCTTTATACCGCTACCTATGATCCCTTCAAATTTGTGCCGTACGTGTTCATGATTTTGTTCTTGCTCAGTGCGGCGTTTCATTATGCTGTTAAGGTGCGGGCTGGGTCTGCTGCAAATAAAAAGAACTTTATAAGTGTGATTGCCTTGGTTTTTGCAGGCCTGTTTTTTACGCCTTCTGCAAATGCAACAACCCTTTTTCCTCCTGCTATTCCAGATTCTATTGCGGAAAAACTGCCTTGGAATCCTGAAGACCCTGTAATGGTCAATGGGGTTGTGCGCCCCTTTGACTCCTTTGCTCGCGGGATTGTCAACGATCTTTATGGCAAGGTTACTTTTAAGTACTGCGTAGAGGATGACTGCGATGATGAAGATGCGGTTTATATGGTTGGACTTATTTATGTGCGTGCCTCTGAAGAAAAAGAACTTTTTAAGGTTCTTCGCAGCGATGTGTTGCAGGCGCTTCATCTGCCTGAAAATAAACGTTATGTCAGCTACAATGATTTGAATGCCTCCCGTTCTCAACTGGAAATTTATGCAAGCCGCAATGATGATCATCCTGCCACATTGGAAATGAAGCGTTTGCTTGCCAACGTGCAACTTTTTGAAGCCATCCAGCGTGGCGACTTTAAGAAAGCCGAGGCAACTCCCGAACAAATGAAAACCTTTAAGGCGGAAGTTTTCTACAACCACGCCAACTTTGCCTTGATCGCGTTCATCCTAGCTTTCATCGGTTGTGTCTTGGCTGCAGTCAATTCCCTTTTCAAAAAGCGCGCCCTTGATATTGCGGCGAATTCTGCGGCTGCTGCTGTAGCTGCGACTCTCGCCATTGCTTTTGCTTTGCGTCTTTACATAACCAACCGTCCGCCTCTTTCTAGTTTGTATGAAATTGTGCTGTTGGTGGCCTTGCTTTTGGAAGCCTTTGAATTTGGTGCGTTCATTTTTTGCAAAAAGCGAACGTTCTCCCTAATTATTCCCGTGACCTTGATGGCTGCGGTTCTGCTGTTCTTCGCTAAGTTTATCTTGGAACCGGGCGATTTGTTCCAGCCCATTCCTGCTGTTTTGAATTCCGGTGTGTTCCTAACCCTTCACGTTTTTACCATTGCATTGGGCTTTGCGGGAATGATTCTTTCTGGCGTTGTAGCCCATGTGGCGCTGCTCCGCCAGACTCGATATCCTGAGGCTACAGAAAAAATCCAGAACATTTCCAAACTGCTTTTCGGTACCTTGGTTTTCGGTGCAGGATTCTCCATTTTGGGAACCTTGCTTGGTGGCGTGTGGGCGGATTATGCCTGGGGGCGTTTTTGGGGTTTTGACCCTAAGGAATGCGGAGCCCTTTTTGTTTGCCTGTGGGCCATGCTGACCTTGCATCTTCGTGGCGGTCGCCTTGTTGGCGAACGGACCTTCGCTCTGTTGAATAGCTTTAATGTGATTATCACATTCCTTTGCTGGTTTGGCATTAACTTGCTGGGTGTTGGGCTTCATAGTTATGGCTTCCAAAGCGGAACGGTCATGTGGCTTTTGATCTTTATTCTAGCTGATCTTGGTGTGATTTTTTATTTGAATAGTCATAACCGGGGAACTTTAAAATTATGATTTATGAATTACGAATTACGAAATGGAAAATCTCGACGTAGCCGACTAATTTACTCTCGTACATCATAATTCGTACTTCGTAATTTTCTAAATTGTATTCCATGCTACAATGGGATACTTTGCTTTCTGCTACGCGTTATGGGCACCCTGCTGATCAGGACCCGAACCGTTCTGATTTTCACCGCGATTATGACCGCATTGTTTTTTCTACGGCATTTAGGCGGTTGGGCCGCAAGACCCAGGTGCATCCTTTTTCTGTAAATGACCATGTTCACAGCCGACTGACCCACAGTATCGAAGTCAGTAGCGTTGGCCGTAGCCTGGCCATTACAGTTTATCACCTGATCAAGAAGTACCTGCCCAAGTACATTAACGAATACCAGTTCGGTACCATTGTACAGTCTGCTTGTCTTGCCCACGATATTGGCAACCCTCCCTTTGGTCACGCCGGTGAAGCCGCCATCCGCGAATGGTTCCGCAAGAACCGCCATTCCCCGGCCATGCAGGATTTGAAACCCGACGAAATCGCCGACTTCGAAAACTTCGACGGTAATGCCCAGGGCCACCGCATTTTGAGCAAGCTGGAATACCACTTCCTTGATGGTGGTATGCGCCTGACTTATGCGACTATTGGAGCCATGATCAAGTATCCCCAGTTGGCCAAGTTTGGAACTCCCACCAGCCTTTTCTCTACCGAGGCGGATCTTTACCGCATGACGGCCTACACCTTGGGCCTCCCGGAACTGGAAACGGGCAAGTGGGTCCGTCATCCGCTTGTTTACCTGATGGAAGCGGCCGACGATATCTGCTACAGTATTTTGGACGTGGAAGACGCCATTGAACTTGGCATTTTGACTTTCGGTGACGTCAGGGGAATGTTCAGCTACCTGTGTGGACCGGACGTAGATATTGACCGCGAATATCAGGAAAACGGCCAGAACTTCCGTGACTTCCTCAGCAGTATCCGCGGCCTGGCCATCCAGAATCTGATTGATGATGTGGCTGTGACTTTCGTAAAGCATTACGAAGAAATCATGAATGGCGAACCGGTAAAACATCTGACGGACCTGTCTAAGTCCGAGGTGATGGACGGCATCAAGATTGCCAAGCGCCTGGGCGTAGAACGAATTTATCCCGACCGCCGCAAGACGGAACTGGAAGTGGGTAGCTATACCACCCTGAGTACCGTATTGGACGCCTTCATCAATGGTGTTTATGACTTCCGCAAGAACGGTAAGAATTCCTACCGCGCAGACCGAATTGTACGTCTGATCGGCCAGGCGAAAATCGGCCAGAGCGTAACGGCCGCCGAAGCCTACCACCAGGTGCTGGATTTTGTCAGCGGAATGACCGATAATTATGCAACCTACTTGGCACGCCAGATTGGCGGCTTGGCCATGGGTTACTAAGAGTGTGTTATGATTTGGCTATTTGACTATGACCTTACCATTTATGGTGCCGATGAACATAATGTCATCGATTCCCTGGACCATCGCATTTCGTTGATGGTGCAGAAGGCAACCGGTACTGACTTTGAAACGGCTCACCAGATCCGTAAGGATTACCTGAAGCGTTTTGGTACCACATTGGCGGGCCTCCAGGCTATGCACGGTGTGGATCCGGAAACCTTTTTCGATTTCATTCATGAACCGGAATATCTGACTTACCCCAAGCATTCTCCGGCAAAGGCGAACCTGATTATGGGGCTTGCCGGACACCGTTTCGTGTTTACCAATGGCCGCAGGGACTGGAGCGAAGCGGGCATGGAACATATGGGTGTGCGTCAGTGCTTCGAGGATGTTTTCGACCTGAAGCAGATGGACTGGATTGGAAAGCCCCACGACAGCGCCTACGAAAAGGCGGAACGCTGGTTGGCCAAGAAGGTCCCCGAGATGTTCTTTGCCAACGGCACTCCGGCGGATCCTTCCCAGATTGTACTGCTGGACGATTCTGTCCGCAATCTGGAACCTGCCCATCGTCGCGGCTGGACCACCATTCTGGTGAACCCAGTTCCCGACGTGCCTAGCTGGGTGAACTTCTATATTCCCTCCCTTTTGCATTTGACAAGTATCTTGCCGGAATTGGCAAAGAGAATGAAGTAATATGCTTGAACTTTTGTCGATGGAGTTTATGCAGAACGCCTTGGTGGCGGCAGTCCTGGTGGCTGTGGCTTGCGGCGTCATGGGAACTTTTGTGGTGGTGAACCGCCTGACTTCCTTGGCAGGGGGCGTGGCTCATGCCTCTTTTGGCGGCGTGGGTCTGGCGGCTCTACTTGGATTCTCTCCTATGCTGGGCTCCCTGGGTTTTGCGGTGGCCTGTGCCATGCTCATGGGCATTCTCACCTGGCGAGACCGAAAGAACTCCGATACCTTTATTGGCGTCATCTGGGCTGGCGGTATGGCCCTGGGCGTGATCCTCACGGACTTGACTCCCGGTTACAGTGGCGAAATGATGAGTTTTCTGTTCGGTAGTCTTCTGACGGTACCTTCGGAACTGCTGTATTGGATGGTGGCACTCCTTGTGGTGATTCTTGTGGCCGTGGTGGTCAACTTCCGGAAGTTCCTGGCCATCTCCTACGATCCTGAATTTGCCCGGGTGCAGGGATTGCCTGTGCTGACTTACTATATGGCCCTGATTGCGCTGATTGCCTTGACTGTGGTTATTGCGGTGCAGGCTGTGGGCATGATTCTTGTGATTGCCCTGCTGACCATTCCCGCCTATATTGCGGAATGCTACGCCAAGAACCTGGCCCAGATGATGGTCATGTCGGTGGTGTTTTCGCTGGTCCTTGTGGTGACCGGGCTTATGTTGGCCTGCCAGTTGAACTTTGTGGTGGGGCCGACAATCATTGCCTGTGGCGTCCTTGTTTACGCGCTTCACTTTGCCGTAAAGAAATTGCGTAGGGCTTAAGGAGTTCTAAATGAAAAAGTCAAGTCTGTTTTTTGCTCTGTTGGTGGCTCATTGTTCGCTGTTCATTGCGGCTGCGGTGGCCTTTCCGGAACCTGCTTCCCGTAACGGCTTCAGCAACATGACCGTCAAGACCGAGTATTCCGAATTGCTGCAAGAGAAGAATGCCCGCAACGATTCCCTGTTGCCGGCCCTGGATGGCGACAAGGCTTTTGCCGAAGTGCTCCGCCTGAATCCTAACTTCTGGAGCCTGGGCGGTATGATGGATAAGGAAGCCTCCCTGGTGACCAAGCTGAACGCCCGTGTGATCTACATTGACGGTATCCGCGAAGAACCTTTCTGTAACCTGGACAAGAACTCCGGCAGTTCCGCCGGCGAATGGAATGTGAGCATTGGCGTGGACTTTGTGTCTGGCGGTTCCAATACGGTTCATATCCACGTGCAGCAGTGCCTTGACTACGTTCGCGACCAGCTGGGCTATGCCGTCAAGAAGGGCGACAAGGTGGTGGTGATTCCGCCCAAGAAGGTGCTGGATAAAATCAAGGAAAGCGAGATTCCCGATGCCATCGATATCGATATGCAGCAGACCTTGCTGAAGGCCCACGAAGATGTGAACATTTCTGGCAAGTGCCCCAAGGATATCGACGCCTACATCATTCTTCGCAATGTGTATGAACAGGTAAAGAACTTCAAGATGGATTATGTTGTCATTAACGACCAGCTGAACAAGCAACGCAACGGCGCCGGCCGTGTGCAGTCCTGTTCCTTTAGCCGTGAATGGAACAAGAAGTATCAGGAAAGCGCCAGCTTTGAATGCGACATCGACCATGACAAGTGTGTTTACCGTCAGGAAAACGATGGCGACACGGAATGGTCCATCAACTACGAGAAAGACCGCTTCGAATATATCAACGACACCTTCCTTTTCTTTGACCTGAATCCCAAGAGCATCCATAAGGGTGGCAAAATGCTGGACCTGCGACTGCTCCGTCTATCCAGTTCGCTGTACCTGGAAGCTTACCTAAACTCCAAGGGGGAACCTGTTACCCTGGGTCTGGTGATCGTTCCTGGCGAAAAGACCATGGATGATTACGATGATGGCGAAGAAGAAGAGGGGATGATGATGGAATAGCCCTAGGTGCTGTTGACCATCCAAGTAGTTTTTTATATATATCTGTAGAGAAAGTTTAATCAAGGAGAATTTTATGAAGAGTGTTATCAAGGCTTCTTTGTTTGCTGCCGCATTCGGTATGGCAGCCTCTTCCGCTTTCGCCGAAAGTGAATCTTTCGGTGGTATTGGCGTTACCATTTATCAGCTCCGCGATGGTGTTAAGGTTGCCGAAGTGATTCCGGGAACCCCCGCTGCCGAAACCAAGCTCCAGGCCGGTGATGTGATTACTGCTGTAGACGGTGTCAGCCTGAAGGGTCAGGACATTGAATTTTCTAAGGAACAGCTCCGCGGTCAGGTGAACAAGCCTCTTGAAATCACCTATATCAGCGAAGGCGAAACCTATACCGCTACCATCCGCCGTGCCCAGATTACCGTTAAGGATCTGGACTCCAAGAACGTAGAAGCCTGGTATGGCAACAAGACTGAATTCGAAGCTGCCGAATTGGAAACCTACGCCAGCGCAAGTCAGTCCGACAAGCAGCTGGTGGCCGTGCTGAAGCATGGTAATGCCATCGGTTCCGGCGAAAAGGTAAACGCCACCAACCTGAACGGCATCTATGTAGAAAAGGCAAACGAATTTGCTCCCAAGGTCAAGGCTTCTACCGGCAAGGTTGGCTCTGCTGCCTTGAAGGGCTTTACCCGCTCTGCAATCAGCTTCAATGTTAAGTCTGAAGGTACTGCCAACATTACCATCATGAATGCCGATGGTGCCGAAGTGGCCCGCCTCCAGGAAAACGTGGTGAAGGGCTTCAACACCGTGAAGTGGAATGGCGAAGCTACCCCGGCTGGCCGTTACATGGTGACCATCGAACTGAATGGTTCTGTAAGCGGTAAGAATGCCGTGCTGAAGTAATTTCGGCTTAGACAAACTGCTTTTATACAAATTAACAATAAAAGTCTGCGGTAATTCGCAGGCTTTTTTCATATCGTAAAAAAATTCTTTTTTTCCATTATTCTAAATTTCCCCGCCGAAGTGATTTTATCTAGAACCCATAGGCACTTTAGTGCAATTCTGTGGGCTGTTTTGTTGTTTTTGACAGCCTTGGCTCCTGCCGTGTTCGGTCAGGAGTTGACCCGCTTTGAACTGGAGGAGCGGGAACAGGTGGAAGAAGACACCACAGAAGTGGATTGGATGAATGATACCACAGGGACGGATACCATTGAGTATCGAGCCGTGGACCTGGAATATAATGTGGAAACGGCAACGTTCAACTTGAACAACAGCGCCCAGTTGAAGTATAGGACGGCCACCCTGGATGCAGACACCATCATGTTCGACCAGGAAAATGCGGTGCTTATGGCCAGCGGCGATCCGGTGCTGAGGGAGACCAAGAATCCCTCCTTGTCGGGTATGCGGTTGAAGTACAACATGAAGAGCCGCATCGGTGAAATCTATTACGCTACGACATACCAGGATAACCAGCAGCTGAACGGCATGGAAGTGAGACGTTTGCCCGACCAGCGAATTCAGATTGCCCGTGGCGACTTTAGTACCTGTAACGATTCCACGCACCAGCACTTCTATTTCTATGGACGTCGAATGGTGGTGAAACCCAAGGAAACCATTACTGCCCGACCGGTGGTGCTGAACATTGCCGACGTGCCTGTGGCCGTACTCCCAATGATTGTGGCTCCCCTGAAGAGTGGCCGTAAATCCGGTATTCTGACTCCTAAGTTCGGTGGCGACCAGAAGCAGGGCTACTACATGAGTAACCTGGGTTTCTACTACGCGCCCAACGACTACTGGGATGCCACGGTGAAGGGCGATATTATTGAAGGTGAAGAAGCAAGATTTGAACGTTCAACCTTGACCGGGGAAGTCCGATACAGGAAGCGTTATGTGCTGGATGGAAACATCTCCTATACGTCTTACCTGGAAGAGTTTGACTTTGGAAATAGCGGCTACGATATCCGCTTCAGTCATAATCAGAACTTGACGCCCGATGGCAAGCACACCTTGAGCGGTTCCGGCTCCTTCGTCAGTAGCCAGAGTGTCCGTAAGGATAACGCCCTGGATGCCGAAACAATCTTGAACCAGCAGGCCAACGCCCAGTTGACTTACTCCGGAAAATTCGGAACCAACAAGAGCTTGACGGTAAAGGCTAGCCAACAGCACAACTTGGTGACGGACCTTATGGAACGTCAGATTCCTGACGTGCAGTACCGCATGAGCGGCCAGCTTTTCGAGTTCGAAGTCGACGAAGACGAAATCGCTGCCGAAGATGGATCTATCCAGTCGTACCTGGAGAAGTTTAACTATAGCTTTAACAACCGCTTTAACTACTACACCCGCAGGGCCCAGGATACCATCAACGAGACGGATACGACGGCTCAGTATGTGGGTTACACGGGAACTTATTCTTTAGACTATTCCGGTCATCTTTTCGACGTAATCAACCTGACGCCTCGCGCCACCTTCACGGGTTATTGGACGGGTACGGGCTGGATCAATCCCGAAGATTCCCTGAAGTACCGCAAGCGTTATCTGTTGGATCCCGAACACGATGACTACGGTCAGTTCGCCTACAATCACAATTACAGCATTACTGCCGATACGAAACTCTATGGTATCTGGGTTCCCGAAATTGGGCGGTTTACCGGTGTGCGTCATGTGCTTTCTCCCAGCGTTTCTTACACTTACGCTCCTGAAATCGATACGGTCAAGAAGTTCGCTCCTCATCCGTTGCTGGGGCAGACTCCCTATCAGACTAAGCAGAAAACGGTTGGCTTTGGCCTGAATAATGACTTTGACATTAAGTACTTGAAGGTGGCTGGCTACAAGCCCGATACTTCAAAGGGCGATACCGCCAAGGCTGTTGAAGATCAGTATGGTACCCGTCGTCTCTTGACGACTCGCCATAACGTGTCCTACAACTTTGCCGCAGATTCCCTGAACTTCTCGGATATTACGTCTAGCTTTGGCTTCCAGATTCTGCCGGATTACCTGTTTACCATCAATACCCGTCACAGTTTCTATCACAAGTATACCGAGGAACCTAATAAGGTCCAGGTGCCTGAGTTGACTTACTGGGGTTATGACTTCTCCAAGCATTTTAGCTGGAGTGGTGAATTCAACGGTGGTCTTCCGTCGCAGATGGAAAAGTATGAAATGCTGAAATGGACTTTTGGCCTCGATTACAGTTATTCCTTTAGCAGTAGCCGAGTCTCTAGGGATTTGTTCCAGGATCAGGTGACCCATTCTACAGGCATTAGCGCAAGCCTTCAGCCGACGCGTAACTGGGAAATGACTTATAGCACCCGTTACAACTATAACGAAGGCCGCTTTGTGACCCATAGCTTTACCTTTAACCGTGTACTGCATTGCTGGCAACTTGACTTTAGCTGGACTCCCACGGGACCTGCGGCTGGATGGAGCTTCTCCATTTATGTGCGTGATTTGCCTGACCTGAAGCTGAATGCCGGTAGTACGGAAACGTCAAAATAACTGTTTGGTAAGTTTATATGAAAAGTCAGATTGTGCTAGGTAGCGGTTCTCCCCGCCGTTCTGAAATTCTGAAGCTGATCGGTGTAGATTTTCGTGTGGTGGTTTCCAACGAAGAGGAAAATCCCAAGTCTACCAATCCTCTGGAATTCCCCAGGGAAAATGCGACCATCAAGGCCCTTGCGGTTTCCCGTATGGAAAGGGGGGCGGTGGTGCTTGGCTTTGATACTTTGGTGTTCCTTGATGGGGTTCCTCTTGGAAAGCCGAAGAGCGAGGCGGATGCTCTTGATATGTTGTCAAAGTTGAACGGTCGTGGCCATAAGGTGATTACCGGGGTGGCTATCGCTCGTGATGGAAAACTTCTTGCGGCATCTGAAGAGGAAACAGAGGTTGTTTTTAGAAACAACACATTACAAGAGCTTCAAGAATATGTAAATTCTAGAGACCCTATGGATAAGGCTGGTGCTTATGGTATTCAGACTGCAGGCGCCCGACTTATACAAGGTATTAACGGATGTTATTACAACGTTGTGGGTCTGCCTGTGGCGCGGACCTTGCAGATGTTGAGTGATTTGAAGGTTGAGGTGTAGAGAAGTCTATGAACGTTGAAGAAAAGAGACCTGAAGAACGTCTGGGCGAATATATTGCGCGAGTTCGTGAATCTCGCGGCATGTCTGTTGAAGAGCTTTCCGCAGCTACCAAGGTGGCTGTGTCTTATGTGAAGTCTATTGAAGCCGGCGACTGGAAGGCTTTCCCGGTGGCTGCCTATGTACGCGGTTATTTGAATTCCATTAGCGTTAAGTTGAATTTGGATTCCGCCCAGGTTTTGTCTAGCTATGCTGCCGAAAGCGGTGCCAAGCTGAGCAATGATTTTGCCGATGTTTCTGACGGAAAGAGAATTGCTCCGGTGACTGAAGCGGAAACCAGGAAAAAGAGTAAGGCCGTGCCTATCGCTATTCTTTTGCTCGTACTGGCATTCCTAGTCGCCTCTCGTTTCCTTGATTTGGAAGCTCTTGCCGAGCAGGCTTCTTCTCCGGCACCGGCTACTGCAGTCGTGGTTGAAGACACCACCGATTCTCAGGAAATTCCTGATGGTGCCGAGGTGATTCCCGCTGATTCCCTGCAGAAGGATTCCGCTGCTGTTGATTCTACCGAAAAGACAAATGTTGTAAGTCAGGCTGTTGTTGACGAAGCTGTAAAGAAGTCTGACCTGCCCGCCTCTGCAACCATCTTTATCTCTTCTGATTCCAAGACTGATTCGGCTAAGGTTGAAGAGACCGCTGCAGAAGAAGCTAAGGCCCCCAAGACCAAGAAGACCAACTTCCTGCTGGTGGGTTCCGGTGAATCCCTTTCCTGGGTTGGCCTCAAGCGTCGTGAAAGCGATAACGCCTTCCTGAAGGAAGCCAACATTTCCCGCGCCGGTGTCAAGATGGTCTACAATACTACTGATACCTTGTGCGTTACCATTGGCGATCCCAAGGCTATTGCCAAGATGTATCTGAATGGCGTTGAAACGGCCCTGCCCGAAATGAAGTTCGGCCGCGTGACCCGTTTCCGCGTGTTTGGTGGCAGAATCGTAAAGTAAAGGATTCCTATGCGTACTTCCTCTATTTCTAGAAAGACTAACGAAACTGACATCACCTTGACTTTGAACCTGGACGATTGCACCCACGGCAAGATTAGTTCCGGTAATGGCTTCCTGGATCACATGCTGAATCTGTTCCAGTGCCATGGTGGTTTCCACCTGGATTTGACCTGCAAGGGTGACGTCGAAGTGGACATGCACCACAGCATGGAAGATATCGCCATTGTTCTTGGTCAGGCTCTGGTTGAATGCCTGGGCGACAAGAAGGGTATTGAACGCTATGGTTTTTACTTTGTTCCCATGGACGAAGCATTGAGCCGCGTTTGCATTGACTTTAGCAACCGCATCGGTTTCGTGTGGAATGTGAAGCTCCCTGGTCCTACCGCCGGTGGTATCGAAGCTAGCATGTTCGAACATTTCTTCAAGAGTCTTGCCGAAAATGCTCGTATGAATCTGCATGTGGAACTGTTCTATGGTAACGACAACCACCATTGCCTCGAAAGCATCTTCAAGGCATTTGCCCGTTCCGTGGCTATGGCTGTGGCTCCCTCTCGCAACGTGAAAGGCGTCCCCAGTTCCAAGGGCGTGCTGTAAGAGAGCAAAGAACTAAAAGATTAAAGCAAAGAAGGCTTGCGGCATTCGCCCGCAAGCCTTCTATGAATTAATAAGCCAGGCGCCTCCGGCGCGACTATAAAAACTCATAGCTCACAACTGAAAACTCACCGCTGAAAGGAGCCGCAGGCTCCGCCCTCTAAATCTTCGGGACTCTGACTTTGTCGCCTGCGTTCAGGTGTTCCAATGCGACGCCTGCGTTTACTGACTGCAGGGCCGAAAGTACGTAGAAGCGGGGGAGGTTCTGGACTCCGGCACCATAGGTCTTCTTGAGAAGCTTGAACAAATCGTCGCCGTCGGCTGCGGTAACGGTCTTGTAAAGGCTGGAGTTAGACGGGTCGGACTGCAACTTGGAGAGGGCTTCGCTGAACTTGTTGGCGAAGTTCTCGGCGCCGGCGCTCTGGCTATTGGCGAAGACGTTGTTGTTCTTCTTGGCGGAATTCTTGGCAACCTGGTTTGCGAAACCCTTTTTGGGTTCCTTCTTGCCGGTGACTGAACCTGGCAACTGGAACACGGGAGCCTTGAAAGTGTTCATGGAAATGTTGGCTTCGGCCTCTTTTTTCTGTTTGACCGGCTCCTGTGACAGGATTTCTTCCAGGTTAGCGATGTATGTGCTGTCGGGCCACTCCACTAGGGGCATCTTCTGGTTAATGACGATGATTTTGGCGATGGGGGTGTCATTTCCGCAGGCAACCATGTTTGCGGTTACGAAAAAGGCGGATCCAGCCAGCAAAATACCTGTAAAAAATCGTTTCATGGGTTCAAAAATACTAATTTCCCTTGCCAAAATGGCGAAAAACATCTAAATTTAGGTTCTCTAAACAACTACTTCACAGGAAGTTATACAATGAAAGAAGGTATCCACCCTAACTATCAACCGGTCGTGTTCGTCGATGCGAATACGGGTAAAGAATATATCACCCGCTCCACGAAGTCTTCCGCCGAAAAGAAGACTATCGATGGTGTAGAGTACAGTGTGATCTCTCTCGAAATTACTGCAGATACCCATCCGTTCTGGACTGGTAAGCAGCATCGCGTGGATACCGCTGGCCGTATCGATCGCTTCAACAAGCGTTTCGCCGGCAACATCACTGGTGCAAAGCGCAAGACTCGCAAGGCAGAACGCCCGGCAGCTGACGCTGAATAATTGGACTTGTTCCGCTGCCTCCCTTCCAAACAAAGGGAGGCTTTTTTAATTTTGCAGCACCATAAGATTTATCAATAAACTCAACTAGGATTGTTATGAAGAAGCAACTCACAATTTGCGCCGCTGCTCTCATTGCCATGGCAATGACCGGTTGCGAAAAGACTGGCACCATCGAAGGTGTTGTCCTTGATCCGTTTACTGGCAAGGCTATCGAAATGCCCACCGTTTGGATGGACTCTACCATCTACGGTACCCAGAATCCCAAGTATCCGTACAAGGGTGAACTGAAGGAAGGTAAGTTCAAGTTTGAAAAGGTTCCCGTTGGCAGCTACCTGATCAAGGCTCGTCGTTCTAAGTACATCCTCGGCCAGCAGCGCATTGCTACCGCCGACGAAAACCCGAACATTTCCGTGACCCTGTATGAATACAGCGATCAGGTTAAGCCGGGTCTGTACAAGACTGGTACCACCGAAGGTCCCGAAAAGATTGAAAACCAGTGGGTGATCTACTCTACCACCTGTAACGAATCTGTTGCTGGTTATCGTCTGACCATGCCCATCGATACCGATGCTGGCAAGGTTCCTGGCAAGAAGGACAAGAAGAAGAAGCCGGCTAAGGCTGTTAAGGTTTCTAACCTTCCCGCTCCGTTGGCCATGGGCAGCGCACTTGACGTTTACTATGTGAACGCAAGCTCCGTTACCTCTCCGCTGGTTGCTACTGCTTTCGCCGCTGTTGAAGGCAAGATTGCTGACCACGCTGACTGTAAGGGTTTTGGCGCCGACGAAAAGAACGGTCTCTTTGTTGACAAGTCCAAGAGCACTGCTCTGACTGTTGAATACAAGGCTGAAAACTTGTTCGAAGTCAAGGGCAACCTGCCCGCAGGCAAGCAGATCATCCAGCTGTCTCAGGACGGCAAGACTCTGCAGACCTACTACTTCGAAGTCAAGTAATCGTAAACCGAGCGTCGCGCGAGCACTTGTGTTCGCATGACCGAGGTGCAGATTACTGCACTCGTAGAGTGCAAGTAGTCTAATCTGACTTTGAGCCCTGTAACCGTCTAGGTTGCAGGGCTTTTTTCGTTTCTGAAGTGTCCAAGAAATGCCCAGGAAGTGCCCAATTTGGGTTTAGGCAGAAGAAAAAGGTGGCTTTGCAAGCCACCTTCTTTACGTTATATTTTTTAATAAAAAATTAGAGGTTCTCGTATCGCGTTAAAACCCGTCCATTTCCTAGAGCGGCTCGGATCAAGTGCTTTATACGGGCTTGGTGAGTTGGGAAGTCTGTGGGGTGCAACGCAATTCGCAAAATTCCGGCGGGAATCTTTGTGAAAAATTCGCCTAGGTTGAACATGGGGTTTACGGCAAAGTCGGGGATGCCTGCAAAGCTTGCCACGGGGGAGGCGTAGCGCTTGCCCTTCTTGTTGGTCAAGGAAAATCGGTCTTCGTAGAGCATGCCTTCGCCGCGGACCTGCAGGTGTAGGTACTTGTTGCTCCACCAGGTGGGCGGCACGAAAGCGATCGGTTTGGTCGGGGTGCCCGACGCGGTTTCAAATAGATTGTTCCATGCGGCGAGGCCTTGTTGCAGAAGTCTGCTGGATTCAAATTCGCTCAGACCGGCAAATTCCGCCTCGCGGTTGGTCATGGACATGGCGGCAAGACCGGCGTAGCTTCTGCCCTGGCTGAATTCGGCCTTATGCTTAAAGCCGTGGAGGGCAAGCTCGAAGCCTTCGTCTTTTAGTTGGGCGAGTGCTGCCTTGAAGCCTGCGGTTGCGGGCTCTTCTGCGTTTTCGGTGTCGGGAATGACCAGTACGCTGAATGGGGCGCCGACGAATTCCTTTAAGTCTTCTAGAATCGGCATGACGGTCTGGTAGTTCCAGACGCTAAAATCGTGAAAGCACAGAAGAAATTTTTTTGCGGCCATGGCTCTAAGATAATAAAAACTATATTTCCGTCCATGATTGAATCTATCATTTTAGGCCTGTTGCAGGGCCTCGCAGAATTTCTCCCTATCTCTAGTTCGGGTCACCTGGTTCTCGGCAAGGAATTGCTGGGCATGGAAGAAGCGGGCATGTTCTTTGACATCATGCTTCACGCAGGAACTCTCCTTTCCATTTTCGTTGTGTTCCGCAAGAAGATTGTGGACATGATCGTAGGTTGCATCCGCCGCGACAAGACTCAGTTGAAGGAAGTGGGTTACATCGTGCTGGCCTCCATTCCTACTGCTATTATCGGCATCGGTTTCAAGAAGCCTCTGGAAAGCCTGTTTGAAAATCCCCGCGCCGTTTGCTGCGCCTTGCTGGTGACAGCTACCTTGCTGTTCGTTTCCCAGTGGGGCAAGACCGGCAGTAAGCATCCGGAGTGCGAAGGCGTCCAGATGAACTGGTGGCGCGCTCTGGTGACCGGCGTGGTTCAGGGAATCGCCTGCATCCCGGGTATCAGCCGTAGCGGTTCTACCATCAGCGGCATGATTTTCCTGGGTGTCAACCGTAAGTATGCCGGCGAGTTCAGCTTCCTCATGAGCATCCCCGCCGTAGGTGGCGCAGCCCTTCTTGATGTGATCAAGTGGGTGAAGTGCCAGGATCCCGAAACCGTAGCACGCTATGCTATCGAAAAGCCCGAAAAGGCCTTGGCCTGCGCCGATGCCAGCGGCTTTACTCCGGAACTTCTGGTGGGCATGATTGTTGCCTTCATCTTCGGCATTATCGCCCTGAAGTGGCTCATGGCTTTTGTACAGAAGGGTAAGTTCCACTACTTCAGCTACTACCTGTGGGCTGCCGGTATCTTGGGATTGATTTTCATTAAGTAGGCTCGAGGCTCCAGGTTCGAGGCTCCAGGTTGCCTATGAAAACGGGTTTGATTCTTTTTCTTCTAGTCCTTTGTTTTGCTTCATCGATATTCGCCAATGAGAAAGACTCGCTTGTAACGATGGATGGTAGAACCTATAGGGTTGTTCCCTACGATTCCTCGGGTGTGTATGAACAGTTGATTTATGAAGAAGAGAAACAGATTACTTCTATCGGTAGTACTGTTGCTGGGACGCTAGGTTTGTCCCTTTCTCTTATAGGCTTGTGTGGAGTTTATCTTGTCGTAACCTTCGATTACGATGGAGAAGGTTACAATGCTGGAGCGTTGCTTATCCCGTTTGCTATAGTTGGTATTCCGTTGTTTTCGTACAATCTTTACTATTGGATAAAGGAGCCTGGCCATGTCCGAAGACGTGACGAACTCCAGAGACAATATGATGATTACAAGAAAAGACGAGAAGGTGCAAAAATATCTGCATTGCCATTTCTGGATTTCATAAACGATAAGGTTGGAATTGTAGGAATGATTTCCTTTTAATGGCTAAAAGAAGGATCGCTTCGACGGTCTTTTTTTTTGTGATGAAAATAGAATTAGTCAAAACTCGTACAGAAAATCAAAAAATATTTGATTATCTGTACTGAAACTGACTATATTTAATGCAGGAAGTCAGTATGGATTTGAAAAACTTAAAAAATTGACCTTCCCTAAAAAAGGTTGACACTTTTGGGGTGTTTTTACTGACCGAGTTGA